>VMCJ01000130.1 GCA_008081395.1 Rhodospirillales bacterium
TCAAGAGCGCGTAAGTATGATTAACGATCGGCAACTACCAATCGTTGATGCAGAGCTTGAGACGTTCTTTGCAAATAAAAAACTTAATCTAGTTGCTACCACTGATGAGAAAGAAGCCTACTCCTCCGCAGATTTTGTGATCGTGGCAACCCCCACTGACTATGATCCTGCAACGAATGAGTTCAACACATCTACTGTCGAAAACGTTATTGATGGTGTTTTGAGTGTAAATAGAAATTCCACCATCGTAATAAAATCGACCATTCCTGTAGGTTTCACGAGAAATGTGCGCCAAAGGCTCGGGACCCAACAGATAATTTTTTCGCCAGAGTTTCTTCGTGAGGGACGCGCTCTTTTTGATAACCTGCATCCCAGTCGGATCATCATTGGTGATCAGGGTGAAAAAGCACGCCAATTTGCCAATCTTTTGATTGAAGGATCAGCTGAGGAAGATGTTCCAGTTCTTTTCACCGGAGCTGATGAAGCCGAGGCAATAAAACTATTCTCAAATACCTATTTAGCCATGCGAGTAGCTTATTTTAATGAATTAGATAGCTATGCATTGGCTGCGGGTATGAATACTCGGGAAATCATAGAAGGAGTTGGATTAGATCCCAGGATTGGCGCTCATTACAACAATCCCTCCTTTGGCTACGGTGGTTATTGCCTCCCTAAAGATACCAAGCAGCTCCTCGCTAATTACTCAGAAATACCTCAGAACCTTATCCGAGCAATTGTTGATGCAAACAGTACTAGAAAAGACTTTCTGGCCGATCAAATAATCTCAAAAAAGCCTAGTATCGTCGGCGTTCATCGTCTTGTCATGAAAGCAGGTTCAGATAATTTCCGGCAATCATCAATTCAAGGCATAATGAAAAGAATTAAGGCTAAAGGAATTGAAGTCATAGTTTATGAACCAAATTTAACGGAACGATACTTCTTTAATTCTCGTGTGATCGAGGATCTTGAAGCGTTTAAAGCACAATCTGACATCATCATTGCCAACAGGCTTACAAGCGAGATTAAGGATGTTGCGGAAAAGGTATTCACCCGAGACTTATTCGGAACTGATTAAAATACAGTTTTAGCTACTGAAGCTTTCAAAAAATAAAAATACTCGGAACCAACACAGCACCTCCAATCCTAAGAATTTAGGAATGCTCTCTTCAATGAATATTGCTAGTAACTAAACTCAGAAAAGATTAGCCTACACGTCTAGGCAGATAGTTAGGAGAAGTTGCATGTCCGAAGATCGTATGGCCAAGGGACGCAAAATTCGTCAGGAATTAATCGGCGATAAGCTAATCGGTGACATGGCAAAATCCGTTTATACCGACCCTATCATGCAAAAATTTGGAGATTATGCCACTGATGCCGTATTTGGTGGCCTATGGGGAAGACCTGGATTAGATCTGAAAACTCGGACTTTAATATGTGTGATTTCGGATACATCTACAGGTCGCTGGCCAGAGTTAAAGATTCATCTTCGAATGGCAAGACGACAAGGCTGGACTGAAGATGAATTGTCTGAGGCCCTCCTTCACCTTTCTGGCTATGTAGGGCTACCGCTAGTAAGAGAGGCAATGTTGATTGCTAGAGAAACATTTACTGAATTAAGCGATGAGGAAAAAGCTTAAAAAATACCCGCTTCGAGGCCAGAAGCAAAAGCTAAGCCAAGCTGCTCACAATCTGTTTCAAATGACTTGTTATATGGCCCTCTAAATATAAGCGGCTCTTGCACTGCGCGCCATCGAAGACCAGTCACGATGCGCTCAACTCCCTTCATAGCACCGGTACCGTCACTGCCGGCGCGGATATACAATGCGTAGGGCATACCTTCTTTTTTAGAAATTGTCGGATAATAAATCCGGTCAAAGAAATCTTTGACAGCTCCAGCCATGTAGGCAAGATTTTCCGTAATACCTAGGATTAACCCATCTGCATCTAACACGTCATACGGTGTGGCTTCCACGGGTGCTCGAGCTTTTATACTAATATCTAATAATTGGGGATTTTCAGCTCCTCTTCTAACAGCTGCAAACAAAGCTCGGGTGTTAAGAGATGGGGCATGAGCAATGATTAATAGTTTTTTCAACTTTTGCTCACCATACAGCCGACGAAATGCAGAAGCTCACTTCGCATTCCTAAAATGTGACAACATCTATTAAACGTTGAATTCCGTGACGTGAAATTATTGTCTAATTCACTTTTTTTCCCTGAATTTTTTGTGACAGGCCCCACAGGTTTTTACCAAGTTCGTAAATGGCTGTTTAAGGGATCTCTGATCTGACGCAGCATCTTTTATAGCAATGGCTCTTGTTTGAAGATCATCTGAAATTTTTGCGAAACCATCCCAGTCTTGCCAAATAGAAGAACTTGCTTCGCTTGGTCCACCTTCACTCCCTTTTGGAAACAAATTGATAAAACTTTTCCCAGCATGCTTCTCAATTATTGAAGCATTCTCAATGACCACATTACTTGAATAGCTGTCACTGCTTAGTTGCCCTTTGATAGCCTTAACAGCAGAAGCAATTTCTTTCATTGCTTCCATTCTTTCCAGTACTACCCCAGTGGCGCCCATATGTGCTTGAGCTCCGTTGACCACCAGAACTGCTAATCCTGCGAACAATAGGAATTTGCGCATAAATTCTAATCCTCTCAATGGCCAGTCAGTAATCGTAATGGCTTATCACCCTTAATAGTGGTCCTATGCATTAATCTACGCGTATTTTCCTCATCAAACGGGCATGCACGATGCATAGTGGATCTGTTATCCCACATCACTATATCACCGGGTTGCCAAACGTGCTGATATTCAGCTTCTGGTTTTTTAGCGATTTCCATTACTTCGGCGAGCAAGTCCTGACTATCTGCTTCATTCATGCCCACAAAGTACCTAACCCAGATGTCCGATAAAAAAAGAGCCTTCCGACCGGTCTCCGGGTGCGCTCGAACTGCAGGATGAACAATTGGTGGTGTCTTAGCTCTTTGAATTTCTGATAAAGGACCACGAATGCTAGCCATTCTCCGGTCATAACTCCACACGTAGTCATAAACGGCATCAAGCTCATCAAACATTAACTGGAGCCTTTTTGGTAAAGCATCATAAGCTGCAGCCATACTCACAAAAGCCGTCTCACCACCCTCCTCAGGACACTCAAGACATCGGAAAACAGACCCCAGACTTGGTTCTTTCAAATATGCGAGGTCTGAGTGATATTCTTTTGCACCACCATGTGCACCTATGTATCTGCCGTTTTCAGTGATGTTAGAGACAACAAAAATCTCTGGGTGACCCGGCAATAAAAACTGGGTTAAGACATGTTCTTCTAGTGGACCAAAGCGTTTAGAAAATTCTACTTGATCAAGCGGTGAAATGTGCCCTTGATTTCTGATGAGCAGAACGCCTGACTCTGCAAAATCTTGTCTCAATTTTGAAAACACATCATCTGTAATCGCTTCTGAGAGATCTATACCTGAGATCTCGAGGCCAAAAGACGGTGTCAGGGACCTTTTCACATAGGCGGACATCTGTCCCTCCAATCACAGTTGCGGCGCGCGCAACTCCTAGTCAAAGGATATGAACTCTACAAAACATTGTTGCTTAACTTGGAGATAAATTCAAAGCCTGGCTACAAACAAGTATCAATAACAAGCAATCAAGGCCTTCAGATTAAAGGACTAGAAAGCTAGCAACTGTTAAACAATTTAACTGTTGCGAGTGCTGCCAAGTTCTCAACTTGGCAGGGTACCTGCGCACCTACAATGGCCACCCAAGCGCACTCGACTGACCTTTAAAGATAAGATCAGTCTTAGGCTCAAGAACAGAGTTATTTGCCAATTAAGGTGTAGAACTCTCGCCGCAACTCTGAATCAGATTTAAAAGCGCCCCGCATTGACGTTGTCACGGTATCTACACCAGGCATATGCACTCCTCGTGTAGTCATACATTGGTGCTGAGCCTCTACGTAGACTGCTACACCTCTTGGCTCAAGAACAGACTCAATTGCATTAGCGATCTGAGCTGTCATAGTTTCTTGAACCTGCATGCGCTTTGAGTAAATCTCAACCACACGAGCAAGCTTGGAAATTCCTACAACGCGATTATTGGGCAGATAAGCAACATGTGCCTTGCCAATGATAGGCACAATATGATGTTCACAGTGGCTTTCCACACGGATATCCCGCATCAGCACAATCTCATCATACCCATCAACTTCCTCGAATGTTCGAGCAAGTGCATCGATAGGGTCTTGATTATACCCAGCAAAAAAATCATCCCATGCACGAACAACACGATTTGGCGTATCGATTAATCCCTCACGAGTGGGGTCATCCCCTGCCCAGCGGATTAAAGTACGTACAGCGGCCTCTGCTTCCGAGCGGCTCGGACGCTCCTGGGCCAACGGGGCGGTTTCGTTCGCCGCGACGGCAAGGTTGCGATCAGTCACGAGGTCGACTAGCTCCTTCTCAAATGAGCACTAATGCTACTTGTTAGTTTAACTGATCTTTAATGTAGAACGCTACCACCTGAATTGCGAGGCCTTTAAGACAATTAGAACTTAATTTGAACTCCGATTGCCAATCCGAAATAACGGAATCATGAAAAACATTACAATACTGGCGGCAGTATAAAGCGCAAAAGCATCAAGGAACCCCAGCATTTGTGCTTGTTTAGCAACACCTGAGCTGATCCGAGCTACTCCATCCGCAGCACTAATATTTGCAGCTCCACTAGCAATTGCAGCACTTAAATTTTCATTAAAAGGATTAATGAATTCTGCAAGTCGACCATAATTGATAGACGATGACCGAACTAATGCAGTTACTGATAGGCTTATAAAAATGGATGAGCCTAAATTTCTTAATAAATGAAAAATTGCTGAAGTTTCCGCCAAATAAGCCGAATCAATAGTTCTGAAGGTTGCAACCGTCAGCGGGGGCCACAATATGCCGACGGAATAACCCTGTAACCCACTAGCAATAGCCACTTCAACAAATGAAACATCGACAGAGAAAGTCATCATCCAAACGCCGGAGGCGCATTGAATTGCACAACCAAGAGTTAATCCAATTCTGGGATCTAACCGCCCAACCCACATCGCTGAGAAAAACCCAAGTACTGCTCCGGCACCGCGTGCGCCCAAGAGCTCTCCAATCACTTGATTAGGGTATCCCATCAAACCCTGTAACATCGGCGGAAACAAAACCATGGGGGTAAAGTTTAGCATTCCGTAAACAGTCACGAAAATTAGCCCGAGGGCGTAATTACGGTCTTTAAGATGTTTAAGATTCAGGAATGGCTTTGATGTCGTAAGGCTGTGCGCGATAAAAAGATACAAAGCTAGAATAGCTAACCCAGCTTCAATTAAAATTTCTAAACTATCGAACCAATCTTGCCGATTACCACGATCAAGCATGAGTTGAAGGGAGCCTACCGCCACGCAAAGTGTGAGAAAGCCGGTCCAATCAAGTTTCGAAGGATTTCTGCTGCGACTATCCGGTATGAATAACAACAAGCCTGCAAGGCCTACTGCTGCCGCTGGTACAATCATGTAAAATGCCCAACGCCAATCGTAGAGATCTGCCAAGTAACCACCGAACACTGGGCCAATCACTGGCCCAATGACGACACCCATCCCAAATACGGAAGTAGCAAAAGCTTGTTTTGCCTTAGGGAATGAATCAAGAATTGTCGCTTGAGCTAAGGGAACCAATGGCGCCCCAAAAGCCCCTTGAAAAATTCGCGCTATAACCAGAAGTTCAAGATTGGGAGCTAGCGCACACGCCAACGTGGAAAACATGAAGCCAGCTTGGGCATAAATCATCGTTCTCCGGCGGCCAAAAGTGCTGGCAAGCCAACCTGTCATAGGAGTGGCAACAGCTGTTGCTAGAATATTAAATGTTACAACCCACGCAATTTGATCTTGGGTAGCTGATAAAGAGCCCTGCATTTGCGGCAGGATCACACTCACCACCAGAATGGTCGTCGCATACAGCGTTGTTGCCATTGTGGCAGATAATAAGATGAGTGCTCGTTGTAGTGGTGTATAATCTTCTGGAGCGGCCGCCTTTATCGCCATCTTCAGACTTCCCTAATGCCCTTAGATAACTTCAAAAAGACCCGCGGCTCCCATGCCTCCACCCACGCACATCGTGCAGACTACATACTTGGCACCCCTGCGTTTTCCTTCGATAAGCGCATGCCCAACCATTCGTGCACCAGACATTCCATAAGGGTGACCAATTGAGATGGCCCCACCATTAACATTAAGAAGTTCATTCGGGATGCCCAACTTGTCGCGACAGTAGAGGACCTGAACTGCAAACGCTTCGTTCAATTCCCACAGTCCGATGTCATCCATCGTCAGTCCAAATTTCTTTAGGAGCTTCGGTACGGCAAAAATCGGACCTATACCCATCTCGTCAGGTTCACACCCTGCCACAGCAATCCCTTTATACAGTCCGAGCGGGCTGATACCTCTTTTAGCAGCTTCGGCCGCTTCCATTACAACAGCAGCGCTAGCACCATCGGATAACTGGCTTGCGTTTCCAGCAGTTATTGATCCGCCCTCAATAACTGGCTTGAGATTAGATAGGCCCTCTGCATTTGTATCTGGGCGGTTACCTTCGTCTTTTGTGAGCTTAACTCTTTCACGTGTAGCTGTTTTAGTCACCTTGTCAAAGACGACTTTTTCTACATCAATAGGAATAATTTCATCATTAAATTTACCTGCAGTCTGAGCAGCGGCTGTTCTCTGCTGTGATTGCAGTCCATATGCATCCTGAGCCTCTCGAGAAATCTGATACCGATTTGCAACTGTTTCAGCAGTATCAAGCATCGCCATATAAATATTGGGATGTTTGCTAACAAGGTTGGGATCTTCTGCCCGGTATGAATTACGGTGCTCGTTCTGAACTAAGCTAATCGACTCAAGGCCACCACCGACAATGATATTCATATTATCGGCAATTACCTGTTTCGCGGCTGTTGCGATTGCCATCATGCCAGAAGCGCATTGGCGGTCGATACTCATCCCGGCTACAGTAGTTGGAAGGCCACCAGCGAGTGCAGCTAAACGCCCAATGTTATATCCAGTGGAGCCCTGCTGCATTGCTGCTCCCATCAAACAATCTTCGACCTCAGATGGATCCACTCCGGCTCTAGCAACAGCCTCATTAATCACATGTCCTGCCAAGGAGGGCGCATCTAGGTCGTTAAAAGCACCTCGGTAGGCCTTCCCAATTGGCGTCCGAGCAGTGGATACGATAACAGCTTCTCGCATTTTTCTCTCTTTATGACAGCAATTTGATTGCCAGATCTTTCTTACAGAATTTCTAAAACAGCTTCTGGGGGCCGGCCAAGCCTTGCCTGCCGTCCCCGAATAACGACTGGCCTTTCAATCAAAATAGGATGGTCAGCCATAGCTTGAATGCGATCTGCATCGTTATCTAGCTCAAGCTCTTTAAATATAGGTTCCTTCACCCGCATTAAATCAAACGGCTTGATATCAAGAAGTTTAATTACCTTCTTAATTTCATCGGCAGTCGGCGGAGTTTTCAAGTATTCCACTATTACAGGCTCAATACCGTTCTCTCTGAGTAGCTCTAGCGTCAACCTTGACTTACTGCACCGAGGATTATGCCAGATCCAAGTCTGATCCTTCATTATGCAACTCCTTCTAGGCTAATTTGCAAGAGCTGCCTCAATTGCTGAGAGAGCCTCATTGATTTTTTCTCCATCTGGGCCACCGGCTTGTGCCATATCCGGGCGACCTCCGCCACCTTTTCCGCCAACCGCAGCCGATCCAACTCTAACCAACGAGACAGCATCTAATTTGTCTTTCATATCTTCAGTAACCGCCACGACAAGAGATGCCTTACCCTCATTTTCCGCTACAACCGCGACAACTCCAGAGCCAACTTGTGCCTTCAACGCATCTGCCATTGACTTGAGTTCCTTGGCAGGAACACCATTTAAAGCACGGCCAATAAAACTCACCTCGCCGATGGACTTCGCTTCGGGTGCCGATGCCCCTGCAGCTCCCCCTGCTGCCAATTTCCGCCTTAAATCTGCAGCTTCACGTTCCAGCTTTCGCCGATCCTCTATTAATTGTGCAATCCTAACGGGAGCATCTTCCGGCGTTGTTTTTAGTGCACCCGAAATTTCGTCCAATAAACGACGGCGTTCCACCACATAGGCTTGTGCTGCCGCACCAGTCACGGCTTCTATTCTTCTTACCCCAGCACCAACAGCGCTCTCAGACATGATAATGAAATTACCGATATCGCCAGTGCGTGAGACATGGATACCGCCGCAAAGTTCGACCGACCATTCCTTACTACTTTGTCCTAAACTAGGGCCTCCCATTGAAACCACTCGGACTTCATCGCCATATTTTTCGCCAAAGAGGGCCATAGCACCTGCCTCAATAGCTTGGTCAGTTGGCATTACCCGGGTTTCTACCAGCGTATTCATCCGGATCCTGTCATTAACCGCCTTTTCAACTTCCAAGACCTCATCAATGGTTATGGCTTTAGGGTGAGAGATATCGAAACGCAGACGCTCTGGAGCAACAAGAGAGCCTTTTTGAGCAACATGTGCCCCGAGTGAGTCGCGAAGGGCCGCATGTAAAAGATGGGTGGCGGAATGATTACGCTTTATGTGGCTGCGACGTTCTCCGTCAACCGCAAGTTCAACCGCATCACCAATTTTTAAAACACCCGTTTCAACTTCAACTTGATGAACCCATAGGTCTCCAACTTTTTTCTGGACATCCATTACTCTGGCTGACACACCATCGATACCTGTAAGACGCCCACAATCCCCAATCTGGCCACCAGATTCTGCATAGAAAGGGGTTTGATTCAAAATAACCAAGCCATTTTCATTGGGGTTCAAGCAATCAACTTCTTTGCCCCCTGCAATTAAGGCACCCACAACGCCTTCCGCATTTTCTTGCGCATAACCTAAAAATTCTGTTGCTCCAAAGCGCTCGCGCATATCAAACCAGACTGCGTCATTAGCTGTATCACCAGAGCCAGCCCAAGCCTGCCGAGCAGCCGCGCGCTGCCTATCCATTGCAGCATCGAACCCTGTAACATCTACAGTACGGCCTTGGCCGCGCAGAATATCCTGGGTCAGGTCAAGAGGAAATCCGTAAGTATCATAAAGACGGAACGCTGTATCACCATCAAGAGGCGCAGTTGCCTCTAGCTCCCCGGTCGCCTCATCAAGCAACTTTAAGCCCCGATCAAGCGTAACTTTAAACCGCTCCTCTTCCAGTTTAAGTGTCTCTGTAATGAGAGGAAGTGCTCGCCTTAATTCAGGATAATCATCACCCATCTCACGCGCTAAAGTCGGAGCGACCTCAAAGAGCAAGGGGTCTTTTGCGCCCAACATATGGGCGTGCCGCATGCCCCTTCTCATAATGCGCCGAAGTACATATCCTCGCCCTTCATTCGACGGAAGCACGCCATCTGCTATTAAAAAGCTAGAAGCACGAACATGGTCTGCTATGACGCGATGGCTCGCTTTTTGAGAACCGTCCGGATCAATTTTGGTACGAGCAGCCACATCTTCAATAAGTGCCCGCATTAAATCTATATCGTAGTTATCGTGCTTGCCTTGCAGAACAGCCGCAACTCTTTCCAATCCCATTCCCGTATCGATTGATGGGCGAGGAAGATCAACTCTTTCCTCTTTGGATATCTGCTCGTATTGCATAAATACGAGATTCCAAATTTCGATAAAGCGGTCACCATCTTCGTCTGGAGAACCCGGTGGGCCACCAGGGATATGATCACCATGATCATAAAAAATTTCTGAACAAGGCCCACACGGCCCCGTATCTCCCATCGACCAGAAATTATCCGAGGTAGAAATTCGGATAATTTTATCATCACTGAGACCAGCTATTTTTTTCCAAAGATCTGCCGCCTGCTCATCTTCCGAATAAACTGTAACTAAGAGCTTTTCTTTTGATAGCCCAAATTCCTTAGTGACAAGATTCCAAGCGAGCTCAATGGCTAAGTCTTTAAAGTAATCCCCAAAGGAGAAATTTCCGAGCATCTCAAAAAATGTGTGATGCCGTGCTGTATACCCAACATTTTCTAAATCATTATGCTTCCCACCAGCACGCACACATTTCTGACTGGTGACGGCTCGACTATACGGACGGTTTTCCATCCCAGTAAAAACATTCTTGAATTGCACCATACCCGCGTTGGTAAACAACAAAGTCGGGTCATTAAGGGGCACCAGAGGGCTAGATGAGACAATCTCATGACTGTTCCGCCCAAAATAGTCGAGAAACGCCCGGCGAATTCCGTTTGCCGTTTCCATCTCACACCTCTGTACTATGAGTCATCCAAGCTGCGATCTAGCCCGTTGAGCACTGTAGTGTCCAGAGGGTATCACCTCAAAACTATGCCTTAATTAGATTAGAAAACCAATCATAGAGCACCATCAGCCTCACCATCATCGTCTTCTTCAGTTGGGTCTCCAATCATCATTTTTTCGGCGACCAATCCTGCGTTCTGACGAATACGGGTATCAATTATTTTGGCGATATCTTCATTTTGGCTAAGGAAGGTTTTAGCGTTTTCACGCCCTTGGCCTAACCGCTCACCATCAAAAGAGAACCACGAACCTGATTTTTCGACAATATTTGCCTTCACACCAAGGTCTATCAGCTCGCCCGTCTTAGAGACGCCTTGACCATACATGATGTCAAATTCAACTGTCTTAAAGGGAGGCGCTACCTTATTTTTTACTACTCGTACTCTTGTTTGGTTCCCAACCACTTCGTCGCGATCCTTGATTTGGCCAATACGACGGATATCTAAGCGAACTGACGAATAAAACTTCAGAGCATTACCACCAGTAGTTGTTTCGGGGCTTCCAAACATAACACCAATCTTCATACGAATTTGGTTAATGAAAATTACTAAGGTTCGGCTTTTTGAAATTGAGGCTGTCAGTTTGCGCAGTGCCTGGCTCATTAATCGAGCCTGCAATCCAGGAAGGGAGTCCCCCATTTCACCTTCGATTTCCGCACGCGGTGTTAGAGCTGCAACACTGTCTACGACTAGTACATCGACTGCTTGTGAACGCACTAATGTATCTGCAATCTCAAGGGCCTGTTCCCCTGTATCGGGCTGAGCAATTAAAAGCTCCTCCACATCTGCACCAAGTTTTCGAGCATAAACTGGGTCTAAAGCATGTTCAGCATCGACAAACGCGGCAACACCGCCAAGCTTTTGCGCCTCTGCTAATATATGCAAGGCAAGTGTAGTCTTGCCTGAGCTTTCTGGCCCATAAATTTCGATGATGCGACCGCGAGGTACGCCGCCGACACCCAGAGCAATATCTAAACCAAGAGACCCAGTTGAGATGGCCTCAATCTCCATGGATTTCTGTTCACCTAACTTCATAATTGAGCCCTTACCAAAGGCGCGCTCAATCTGGCCAAGTGCTGCTTCTAAAGCTTTTTGTTTTTCCATATCGGGGCTCTTCTCTACTAATCGAAGCGGGGAATCGATCATTAATACCTCCATAATCACACAGTCGGTGGCCTTAAACCAGCACACATTTTAATATAATGTACCATTAATGTTCTTTTTTGGTCAATATTTGTTCTAATTGACGAACGTATAAACCACTTAAAATTGTGAACGAATAAGAAAAATAGTTTGGTTCACAGAGCAGGAAAAGTAATTGCTCGACTAATTCTCTATTACCGTGAAGAAAAAAGGCTAATAAAAGTCATTTAAATAAATACCGCGAGACGACCTTAATGATACTCGATAGCCTCTATGCCATAACGACTAATTAAAGCTGGCACTGGGGCATTAGCTTGCTGTGGAAAACTAACCTCTTCATTGATAAGGCTTAGCGCTGTTTTAAGCGCCCCTCGAGTTGGAGAGGGAGTCCTAGGCATATTCATGGCATCGCGAATTGGTATCCATTGTAAGTCCACCAACTCACCTGACCCCGCTATTTCACCATGCGCTAAACTTGCATCCACTATGAAAAATCGCGCATCAAATCGACGAAAATTATCAGGAGGAGTAACTGCTCTAAAGAGATAATCGAGAGCATCTAGGGCTGGAGCGAAGCCAGTATCGAAAAACTGACGCCAATCTTTAGCTAAACTGCTTGTATCAACCTGCTCTTTAAAACGCCGGCCAAGCACCAGACCAGTTTCTTCAAATGTTTCTCTGATCGCTGCCAAAGCCAGGGCTCTTGCCTTACGAGCACTAACACGCCCCTTTCGTCGTAAACGTTGCATAGTTTCTGAGGCTAACTCTCCTGATGCTGGAGGAGTATGATCATCTGGATCAACTCGCCCTCCAGGGAAAACCAGAGTGTTAGGCATAAATTTATGCGCTGCGCTGCGATACCCCATCAGAACCGATGGCTCTATTCCGCGCCTGATTATTACCGCTGTTGCAGCATCAATGGGCTTTGGCAGCGGGGCGCCGTCTGGACGTCTTTGAGAGGGATCAAGTTTTCGCATTAAATCAAAGTAAGCCTTAGAAATTATTTGGTGTTATTGTTGGGTATCCAACCTAATTGAAAGAACTTTTCCAAACTCACTTGTGGAAAGCGAGCCACCAAGGTCAGGAGTTCGTGTTTTCTCGTCGGTAAGCATTACATCCAACGCCTCATCTAAGTTAGCAGCAGCTGCAAAAAGAGTATTTTCTGAACGCCTCTCAGCCAAATCCCGTAACATCATCGCTGTAGATCGAAGAATGGATGTTGGGTTTGCAATGCCCTGACCTGCTATATCTGGAGCAGAACCATGCGCGGCCTGAGCAAGAGAAATACTATCTCCGCGATTTAAAGACCCAGCTAACCCCAGGCCTCCCGTAACTTCAGCTGCTAAATTAGAAAGGATATCGCCATACATATTTGAACAAAGGACAACGTCAAAACTTTCAGGCTTTCGAACTAAATCCGATGCCATTGCATCAACATGCACATCGTCAATTTCGATATCCGGGTATTGTTTTCCAATATGCTCGGCAGCCTCCAAGAACATGCCACATGTCATCTTCAAAACGTTAGCTTTGTGCACCACTGTTACTTTTTTCCGCCTGAGGGCCGCCATCTGAAACGCAATATGTGCAATTCGTTCACTAGCTGATTTTGTAATTTTCCGGACGGACATTGCCAATTCGGACGTAGGCATAAATTCACCGCCTCCGAAAAATAGACTTCTGTCAGCATAAAAACCTTCGGTATTCTCACGCACTATAACCAAATCAACACCAGTCTTTAAAGCTGGCATACCAATAGCAGACCGGCTCGGTCTAATGTTCGCAAATAGATCCAAATTCTTCCTTGCAGCCGCTGAAGGCCCAATTCCCCCCTCCTCCGGAGACGGATAAGCAGCAGTGTCGGTAGGCCCCATAATTACGCCGTCAGCTTTTCTGCAGGCATCTTCGATATCGGAGCTCCACGTTGCTCCACTCTCTTTGAGAGCATCAAAGCCGATAGGTTTTGTATTTATTTCTAGCCCTAGTCCTAGCTTTGCATCCAAGACCTCAAGTGCTTGTTTCGCTGTAGCAATAATTTCAGGACCAATTCCATCTCCTGGAAGAACAAGAATTTTCAGGGACACCACTAACTCCGTAGGTTTTTTTCTCAAAAATAAGATAAGTAAGAACAAAGTTCCTTATTTATGTTTAAGTGTTGACATACCAGCATTGAACGTGCGCTTGTCAAAAAAATCAGAAAAAAGTGATAACAAAATCTCAGCAACTGCTAATCAAGGAAAGTTACTGTGAGCGAGACTACTAAAAAAATCGAAACAACTGTTTTGCATGCTGGCCATAGAGCAGATCCGACAACGGGCTCTGTAGCAGTACCGATTCATCAAACCACTTCATTCCAGTTCCGTGATGCAGAGCATGCAGCCAATCTGTTTGCTCTATCCGAACTTGGCAACATTTATACACGTATAATGAACCCTACCTGTGATGTCCTCGAGCAGCGAGTGACTGCGATGGAAGGTGGGGCAGCAGGTCTAGCTCTAGGGTCGGGTCAAGCAGCAAGTGCTTTTTGTATTCAGAACATAGCAAAAGCTGGTGATAATTTCGTTGCATCAACCGACCTTTACGGTGGAACCTGGAATTTATTTGCTAACACCATGAAGGATATGGGCATTGAGTGCCGGTTCGTTGACCCAAGTGACCCTGAAAACTTTCGCCGCGCGGTAGACGATAAAACACGCGCCTTTTATGCAGAAACTTTACCTAATCCAAAACTCAATGTGTTTCCAATTTCAGAGGTAGCAGCCATTGGTCGCGAGTTAGGCATACCTCTAATCATGGATAACACTGCGGCATCTGGGATTTGTAGGCCACTAGAGCATGGCGCTGCCATCGTTATGTATTCAACAACAAAGTATATTGGCGGCCATGGTACATCGATCGGTGGACTTGTTGTCGACGGTGGCAATTTTGACTGGGAGGCTCACGCCGAGCGTCAGCCTTATCTTAATCAGCCTGACCCAAGCTATCATGGAGCTGTATGGACTCAAGCAGTTAAGGGCATTGGTCCAGTTGCTTACATTATTAAGATGCGCACAACATTGCTGCGAGACCTCGGGTCAGCAATGTCTCCCTTCAATGCCTTTATGTTTTTACAAGGCCTAGAAACTCTTCCTCTTCGGATGGAACGACACTGTAGTAATACTGTAGCGGTTGCCGAGTGGTTGGCTAAGCACCCTGCAGTTGAAACAGTTATTCATCCCAGCCAACAGACAGGTGAACTAAAAGCTCGGGCTGATAAATACCTAAATGGTCAATACGGCGGCCTTTGTGGCATGGTCCTTAAAGGTGGAAAGGATGCCGGAGCAAAGTTCATTGATAGCCTAAAAATGTTCTATCATGTCGCAAACATAGGTGATGCGAGAAGTCTTGCAATTCATCCAGCGACAACAACTCACAGTCAGCTTTCCGCTGAAGAGCAAGAGGCCACAGGCGTTTCAGCTGGGTATGTACGTCTTTCAATCGGCATTGAACATATTGATGATATCATTTCCGATTTGGACCAAGCGTTAGCGCAGGTTTAATCAGTTGAGATCTATCAACGGAGCTTAATGCAGACAAATTAGGGCCATGGAATTTTCCATGGCCCTTTTTAATTACATGCAAAATTTAAGAAAATATTGTAACGTCATAAGATTGCACGGATGATGTCTCTTAATTTTTCCAACATTTGGTTAGAGAGACCAGACACTAGAACACAGCTAGGCCTTCAATTCTTAGCCCTTGACTAGCTCTGGGCTATTACGAAATTTACGCCTCAGACACCTACTTCTTCGCGTACTGTATTGCTACGCGCCCAACAGTTTCTCTAGCCACAATCATTTTAGAGACCTGGGCGGTACCATCACCAATCTCAAGTCCCATGACGTCTCGGAGGCGTTGCTGATGGGGTAAATCGCGGCTGTAACCAAGGTGCCCATGCGTGAGGAGACACTGGTGGATTGCATCAACTGATATCTTTGGACCCATCCATTTAACCATGGCGGCTTCTTTTGTGTGAGGCTTTCCCTGATCACGAAGCCAAAGACACTCATAAGCCAAAAGACGAGCAGCGCGGACCTGCGCATCCGCTTCAGCAAGCGGAAACGTGACCCCTTGGAACTGCGCTAAAGGACCACCAAAAGCTTCTCGATCTGTAATGTAACTCCACGTCTCATCAATAGAAGCTCGAGCTGACCCCAAACATTGTAAAGCTATGAGTGCGCGGGAGTAATCAAAACCTTGCATGACGCGTATGAACCCCATACCGACGTCACCTACTCGACGCGTGTCAGGTACACGTACGCTATCGAACCAAATTGACCCCCTCCCCACAGAAATACTGCCAAGATCATTGTAATTTGATCTGGATACACCTGGCGCATTCAAGTCAATTAAAAACGCAGTAATACCCCTTGCACCTTCATTAATTTCTCCGGTCCTGGCTGCCACGAGAACGAAATCAGCTTGATTAGCGCAAGAAATTGATGCCTTTTCCCCATCAATAATCCAGTCCCCACCATCTTTCCGAGCGCGCAACTGAAGATTTGCAGCGTCTGTTCCACCGCGAGGTTCAGTAAGTCCTAAGCTTGGAATTAGCTCGCCAGCTGCAAGTTTTGGAAGATATTCTGTTGCCAAATCCTTCGACGCAAACTGCGCGATAACTCCACCGATAAGCGATCCTAATAATTGTATGTAAGCGATATTCAGATCACCCCGACCAATCTCCTCAATCACAGCACCTTGTGTAAGACCAGAGGCGCCAATACCTCCATATTCTTCGGGTAGGTCTGGCGCAACCAACCCAAGGTCACCCATTTCTTTAAGCAAATCACGATCAAAATGATCAACGGCTTCCCTGGATTGATAGTAGGGCAGAAGTTTCTCGTCAGCGAAGCGTCGTGCTGCCTCCTGAATGGCCTGACCCACTGCATCAAACTCAAATTGCATAAGACTACCCTTTAAATTCAGCACGGATCGATGAACCGTGCTGATTAATTTTTGGAGCCGATCCATAGAATGGGGTGTCACCAGACCTTCGCACTGGAGGAGACGGCATATCAATGACACCCTCCTCTGTCTGAACCTCGATACGCCTTAATGCAGGGTGGCTAACCATATCTTCAACGCTGTTAACGCTGGAATGTGCAATATCAGCCTTCCTTAGACGCTCCTGCAAGGTAGGTTGGTCAATTCCTTTCAAGACGCGATCTATTTCACCTTCAACAAATTCTCTATTGGCCATTCTCGCCTTGTTTGGCTGACATCTCTCATCGGTCGCCATACTTTCTTGCTCAAGTACTATTTCAGCAAAACGTCCCCACTCTCGCTCGTTTTGAATGGCAATCATAGTTAATCGCCCATCACCAGTTGCGTAGGCCCCATATGGCACAAGAGCGTTGTGGCGAAGTCCTGTTCGAGGCCAATCCCTGCCTCCATGCTGTTGGAACATTACCGGAGCCGCCATTAAATCAGCCATCGCATCAAACATCGAAACAGCAATACCAGAGCCACAACCAGTCTTTTCTCGTGCGTAAAGCGCTTCAAGAACGCCAGTCAATCCGTTTATTCCAGTCGTTAAATCACAGATAGAAACGCCAACTCGAGATGGCTCAGCGGGAGACCCAGTAACAGCCATGAGCCCGCTTTCAGCTTGGACCAAAAGGTCATATGCTTTCGCAGTATCAAACGGAGCAGGCGCCTGTCCGTAACCTGATATATCTACCGTAATAAGCCGTGGATATAATTCTCGGAGTTTTTCTGAACCAAAACCAGCTCGCTCAGTAGCACCCGGCGCAAGGTTTTGAACCCAAACATCAGCTTTAGCCAGCAAACGATGTAACAATGCTTGGTCAGCTTCATTCTTAATATCTATCGAGAGAGATTCCTTCCCACGATTTAACCAAACAAAGAACGATGAAAGACCTCTTGATGTATCATCATACCCACGAGCGAAGTCGCCCTCAGCTCGCTCCAACTTAATGACACGAGCACCAGCATCTGCCATTCGACAGGTAAGAAAGGGAGCCGCAACCGCCTGCTCTAAGCTTACGACCAAGACACCTTCGAGAGGACCAGACATTAATAGGAACGCGGCATGCCGAGCACATGCTCGCCAATAAAGCTGAGGACTAAATTTTGGGATATGGGCGCGGTACGGTGAATACGCGCCTCTCTAAATTTCCGCTCAATACCGTACTCCTCGGCAAATGCAAAACCGCCAAAAGTTTGAAAACAAGTATCTGCTGCTTTCCAAACAGCCTCGGCAGCTAGGTACTTGCCTGCATTTGCCTCTGCCCCACAAGGCAGCCCAGCTTCAAAAAGGGCAGCGGCTTTTTGAATGACAAGCTTAGCTCCCATGAACTGCGCGTAGGCATCAGCAATTGGAAATTGAATGCCTTGATTGGAACCAATAGGCCTGCCAAAAACCTCCCGCTCACGGGAGTATTCACTGGCCTTTTGAGCGAACCATTGGCAATCCCCAAGAGCCTCAGAAGCAACAAGCACACGCTCTGCATTCATACCGTCAAGAATGTACCTAAACCCTTTACCCTCTTCGCCAATAAGAGATGATGCTGGAATACGGAGATTATCAAAAAATATTTCCGTCGTATTATGATTGATCATTGTCTTGATTGGTTTGATCTCTAAACCATTTCCTTTAGCCTCACGCATGTCGACTAAGAATACAGATAGCCCATCTGTTCTCTTCGCAACTTTTTCTTTTGCTGTAGTGCGTGCTAACAAAAGCATTAGGTCAGAATGCTCGGCTCGACTGGTCCAGACCTTCTGACCATTAACAACGTATTCATCACCATCACGAACCGCCGTGGTTCTGAGACTTAGAGTATCGGTGCCACTCGTTGGCTCTGTTACTCCAAAAGCCTGAAGCCTGAGCTCACCTGACGCTATCTTCGGCAGATACATTCTTTTTTGGTCATCTGATCCATGCCTAAGTACAGTGCCCATTGTATACATTTGGGCATGACAGGCGGCCCCAGAACAACCATTCTTATGAATTTCTTCAAGGATTGCGGCACCCGCTGACAACGGTAAACCTGAACCACCATACTCTTCTGGAATTAAAACACCCAAAAAACCGGCATCAGTCAAAGCTTTTACAAACTCGGTAGGATAACCACGCCGTTGATCTAGTTCATGCCAATATTCTGAGGGAAACCCTTCACAAAGCTTAGCGACAGCCTCTCGGATTTCTGGGTAGGTCTCGCCAATCGGCATTACAGGCATGTCAGTTGAAATTGAGACGCTATCGGGCACGACTTTCAGGCTCCAGGACAGTTAAAAGAATATTCCTAAACATTAGCTTTTTTTGATACTATTCTAAAGCCCCTTAGTTGGGGCTTGCAGAGATATGCAGGTAAGACCTAGGTAAAATAAATCAATCTTAGAGGCCTCGGCCATGATAAGCGGTAAAAGCATCCTTTTAATTATCTCAGGCGGAGTAGCTGCCTATAAAAGTTTGGAATTAATTCGTCGCCTTCGCGAACGTGGTGTTTCTGTGCGTTGCGTTCTGACAAAAGGTGGTGCTGAGTTTGTGACGCCACTTTCCGTATCTGCCCTTAGTGAAGAAAAAGTCTACCAAAACATTTTTTCTCTAACAGATGAAAACGAGATGGGTCATATCCGCCTCTCCCGCGAAGCCGACCTAATTGTGGTAGCACCAGCTAGCGCTGATCTTTTGGCTAAAATGGCAAACGGTCATGGCGATGATCTTGCCTCTACCGTTTTATTAGCAACCGACAAAAAAGTTCTGATTGCTCCAACCATGAACGTCCAAATGTGGGAGCACCCAGCTGTCCAACGGAATATCGCGCAGCTCGAGGCTGATGGTGTAATTCGCGTAGGACCGGGATCTGGTGAACTTGCGTGCGGTGAAACCGGGTCAGGCCGAATGGCTGAGCCATTGGACATCGTATCGGCTATCGAAAAGATACTTGATCCGGCTGAGACAATTAAACCACTCGCAGGAAAAAGTGCACTTGTAACGTCTGGCCCAACTTGGGAAGCCATCGATCCAGTGCGTTTTATTGCCAATCGTTCTTCTGGGAAGCAAGGACATGCCGTTGCCAAAGCGCTGCAGGCACTGGGTGCTGAGGTGACTTTGGTCTCTGGACCGACGAAATTGCCCGATCCAACAGGTATGAAGGTTATTCACATCGAAAGCGCGCGTGAACTTTTAGCTGCGTGCATGAATGCCCTTCCCTCTGACATCGCAGTATGCGCGGCAGCTGTCGCTGATTGGCGCGTTGCAAACGAAGCGCCAAACAAAATCAAAAAAGACGATAAGGCAGCTCTACCAACTCTCTCTTTCTCTGAAAATCCTGATATTCTTAAATCAATTTCAACGTCTAAGACCTCTCGCCCTTCCCTAGTTGTTGGTTTTGCAGCGGAAACTGAAAGGCTAATTGAAAACGCGACAGCCAAACTCCAGAAAAAGGCCTGTGACTGGATTTTGG
>VMCJ01000167.1 GCA_008081395.1 Rhodospirillales bacterium
GACCCGCCTTAGTCGCCGCAATTGAAGATGGGATTGCGATTGGTTCAGGAAGGTCAGTTTCTGGGGTAGCTTTAGGTCCTGCTATAATTGACCTTCGGGAAGAAGGGTTATTAATTTCAGGTGGCGGCCACAATATGGCCGCGGGATTTCGTGTTGCGGAGAAAGGTTTTAAGAGGTTTGTAGAGGTTTTATCCTCTAAGCTTTCGGAAAATATTGATAAAGCAGCTGAAGAAGTTTCAATAAGAATTGACGCCGTCATTGGCCCTAAAGGTGCATATGCTGCAGCGAATGCTTTAGAGAAGTTATCGCCGTTTGGTATGGGTAACCCTGAGCCTAGATTTGCTGTAGCGGGTGTGAGGTTAAAAGATCTGCGTGTGATTAAGAATTCGCATCTAGCAATCCGGCTAGAAGGGCCTGACGGTTTTAGTATTTCGGCTATGTCGTTCCGAAGCATTGGTTCACCTCTTGGGGATTTTCTTCAATCGCGACCAGCAGTTATCCATGCAGTTGGTCGAATTGAAATTAATACATGGCGGGGAAGGGATGAGGCTAGATTGGTGTTGGAGGATGCTGCCCTCGCGAATTGACGGCACGAATTAAATAACCCGTATGGGTTACGTCGAGGGTTTTTACGATGTTAATTTTCGAGAGAATTGGTTGGGCCTGAATGATGCAAGATGATCAAAAAGAACGCGTAGGGAAAGCAGCTGCAGAGCTTGTTCGAAAGGACATGACCATTGGACTCGGCACAGGGTCAACTGCCGCATTTTTTATTAAAGCATTAGCAGAGAAATCTCTTAATCCGCGCTGTGTGGCAACCTCCGAGGCTACTGCTGCTTTGGCAACTTCACTTGGTTTGGATGTAGTGGGGTTAGAAAATGTCAAAAAGGTAGATTTGACTGTTGATGGTGTTGATGAAGTTGATTCCGATTTAAATGCCATCAAGGGCGGTGGTGGTGCGCTTATGCGCGAGAAAATTGTTGCCAGTATTTCTGAAATGGTCGTGTACATTGGCGACTCTTCAAAATTAAAAACCAAACTTGGAGCCTTTCCTCTACCAATCGAGGTTTCTCCTTTTGCAAGTCCAGCTATTCAAAGAAAAATTTTGGATTTAGGGGCGACAGCTGAAATTCGTTTGAACGGTGAAATGCCATTTGTATCTGATGAAGGACACTGGATTATTGATGCGGCATTCAATGAGATTGAAGACCCTTATGAGCTTGATGTACTTCTAAATATGACACCAGGGATTGTTGCCCATGGATTATTTATCGATTTGATAGATAAAATGATGATCGCTCGCGCTGATTCTATAGAAGAGCTCGTTCAAAACTGATTGGTAATTTTAAGAAGTTTTTTGAACCTACATTCTGTTTTTGAAAGCAATAGATAATCTTATTTTTAAGCTAGCAACGGTTCAGATTGCTTGCTGTGTTTTTATGATCAGTGTGCTTTCAGTAAAAAATACTTGTTCATTTTTTTGATTAACCAATTGCGCTTTGTATTTTACGAAACCAATTTCTGGTCGGCTTTTTGATAACTTGGTATCAAGTATCTCCATAGAGCCCGAGAGAGTGTCTCCCGGTCGTACAGGAGTTTTCCAATTGAGTGCATCGTGACCTGGTGATCCCATTATAGTTGTATAATCTAAGATGCTTTCATGCATCATTTCCAACCAGAGTAAGGCGGTTTGCCAACCACTTGAGATTATCCCTCCAAAGACAGTTTTGGATCCCTCTTCATCATCTAGGTGAAATGGGAAGGGGTCATACCTTTGAGCAAATGCGATAATTTCCTCTTTAGTGACCGATTTGCTCCCCAGATTAAATACTTGCCCAGCATGGAAATCCTCAGCAAATCGCGGTTTTCCCATATTATTTTCCTATAAATAGATACTTTTTAAAATTAAGATTATTTAAAGAGCTCAAGCGACTTGTTGTTCTACTGTGGGGCCATCACCTATCACAGTAGTTCGACGCATATCCCGTGGTTCGTTCTCAGGGAAGGGGCGAGCCCGGTGCATTGTCCGTCGGTTATCCCAAATGACAAGATCGTGCAGCCGCCACTTATGAGAGTATACATACTCCCTTTGAGTAGCATGTTCCGTAAGGTCTTTTAGAAGAAGCATAGCCTCAGTAACTGGGACCCCATCAATTCGGCCAGCATGGCTTGAGAGATAGAGAGATTTTCGGCCAGTTGATGGATGAATTCTTACAAGTCGCTGCTTTACTGGAGCCATACGTATACGTTCCTCTTCATCAAATTCCTCGAAACCAACAGATCTCCGACTATGGATCTGAGTATGCTCAGCTATCATGTCGTCGATATGTTCCTTCGTTTCATGGTCTAGGGCATCATAAGCCGTTCGCATATCAGCAAACTCAGTGTTTCCTCCCTTTGATGGTATCGCTCTTGCATGAAGGAGGGAGTACTTTGCAGGAACTACCTTAAAGCTGCTATCCGAGTGCCAAAGGCGATTGCCTATAGCGAACAGTCGTCGCCTGTCTTCTCGTCCGTAAACTTTATTTTCTTTATCTAGATTTGAAACATCGGCAAAATGGGTTGAAAGACGATATTCATCGGGCTTTCTGAGTCCCGCCCCAATCGAGTGCTCTATTTGACCCAAATGCTCGGTAAAGGCTATCTGCGTTTCATCGGTAAAATTCTGATTTGGAAAAACAAGAACAGCATATTCATCCATTGCATCATGAATTTCTTGAGCGACACCTGATGGAAGCGGTTTAGTCAGATCAATTCCTGTCACTTCGCCAGCAAAACAGGGGCCGACTTGTCGAATAGAGAGCGTCATCTCTATAAACCTCCCTCGTTAATCTACCAATGTTAGCGTGGTTACGCTTAGATGCCATAGTGATTTTTTTAATATCTATTTATGAGCAAAATAACCTTGCATCGTATATTTAATGTACGCTTTGATTTTTAGTTACTTCAAATTGGTGAAATTGACTAAGACGAGGCCTTAATAATGATCGATATCTCTTCCAAAGATGTCTTCGATGTCATGTTTACTACCCGCGCGATGCGGCGTCTAAAGCCAGACCCTGTTCCAGACGACTTGGTTTTAAAGATTTTAAAGGCTGGGATGTCTGCAGCTAATGGTGGCAATATGCAAACCTGGCGCTTTCTTGTCGTTAAAGACATTGAAATAAAGAAAAAGGTTCAGGTGATTTATAAAAAGGCCTACGACGAATGGATTAGCCCCCGCTATTCGTCGATCAGCCCACCACCAGGCTCAACAAAGGAAGGGTATCATAGACAGCATACAGCAGTTGAATATTTAACGGATCATTTTCATGAGGCGCCAATTTGGATTGTAGCTTGCATAGATCATGGGGAGTCAAAACCAACACGCCACTCTGGTGCCTCAATATACCCCGCAGTTCAAAATATGCTGTTGGCAGCTCGTGCTCTAGGATTAGGAGCTACATTGACAAATAGACACCTTTATTTTGAAGAGGAGTCTGAAAAAGCTCTGGGATTGCCGAAAGGCGTGCATTCTTACGCTATCATTCCGATTGGATATCCGATTGGTAACTTTGGCCCTGTAGGAAGAGGAAACATTGGTGAATTTGTGTTTCTGGATAAACTTGATAATCCCTGGGGGCCTGCTCAAAGCTAGGGTATTTTGTTATCCCTGAGAAAAACCAAAAAACATTAAATTGATGATCTCTATTTAATCAGCAGAGGTGGACTATGTCCAAAACTCCAAACGCAAAGCTTCAAAGATGGGCCGATTTAATTACTGAGCAAGAGATTCAGGCGTACGCAAAGGCTGGCTTTGGGGAGAAGATCGGTATCGGTTCGAGACCAGCTCTTCTGAATATTGATACCACGAATAACTTCGTAGACCCAAAATACGATATGTGCGCTGAGCGTGACGAAAGATTGATTAACAACTTGGTTAAAGTAACTGAGGCGTTTCGTGATCTTAAATTGCCCATCTTCTATAGCCGGCGTGATGACCGTAGCCATCCCACAAAAAGAGGTGTTTGGAATCTGAAATTAGGTACAGCGAACACATATCAATACACATCGGACCCAAATGCAGATCAGTGGCCAGAGGCTTATCGGCCACGTGAGCAGGATGTAATTGTCCTAAAAAACAAACCGTCTCCATTCTTTGCTACGCCTTTAGAAAGCTGGTTACGATACGAAGATATCGACAGTATCATTATCGTTGGAATTTCTACTTCGGGATGTGTGCGTGCTGGAGCCCTTGATGCTTTTAATCATAACTTTAGGGTTACAGTAATTGAAGATTGCTGTGGGGATAGGTCACGGCAGGTGCATCGAGCTAATATGTTCGATATGGATATGAAAATGGCTGATGTGGAACCGCTTGATGCGGTCTTGATGGAGCTTCAGTCACGTTTTGGAAACTAAAGTTTGTTGATCGCACCCAGAGTGACGGTCGGTTTGTTCTTTCAATTACATTTGTTCAACAAGTTTGAATAAAAGTTATTGCCGTTTTCCCATATTTACGGCGATCTAAAATGATAAACCCGTCTATTATTGATAAGTCTTCCTTAATTCCTGTCTCCGCCACGATAATCGCTTCTTTAGATATCCAATTTGCGTTGCTTAGGGCATTTAGAGCCAATTCAACCTGACCGAGACCATAGGGCGGATCAAGAAAAATTAGATCTGCAGAGGCTATCGCTTGAGGTGGATTTGTGGCGTCACTTAAAAGTACGTTAAGACGTTCCGTTTCAGAGAGACTGGCAGCATTTTTTTTAATTTGTCGCAAAGAACCTTGATCGATATCCATGCATGTCGCAGAGGCTGCGCCTCTAGACAAAGCCTCAAATGCAAGAGCTCCTGTCCCAGAAAATGCGTCTAGAACTATAGCATCTCTGATAGGATTTCCTTTGGTAGCAAATTTACCATGTTCAAGGACATTAAACATTGATTGTCGGACCCTATCCGCTGTCGGGCGAACGTTCATGCCTTGAGATGCGGCGATCATCCGTCCTTTGTGGATACCTCCAATAATTCGCATATTTAAAATTTAAATTCAGCTGCGGATGAGCCCAGCTGTTCTTTAAGTACCTTTGTTGGCGTTTCCTCAACTTCGCCTGGTTGAAGTTTTCCTAATTGGAATGGGCCATAAGCAGTTCTTATCAATCGTGAAACTGGGTGCCCGACAAATTCGAGTGCCTTTCTAACTTCACGGTTTTTTCCTTCTTTTAGAGTAACAGAAAGCCATATGTTGGAGCGTCCGGCATTTTTGTCGCCTTCTTCAACAACAGCGTTGATTGATCCAAAGGTAATGCCGTCTACTGTGACCCCGTGTTTTAGTGCAGCCAGTGCGTTAGGGGTAGGCAGACCAAAAACTCTAGCCCTGTATCGCCTTGTCCATCCTCTTGATGGATGTTCAAGAGCTCTCGCCAATCCTCCATCATTTGTAAGAAGTAATAATCCCTCGGAAGTGAGATCGAGACGTCCTACGGTCATTATACGCGGTAGGTGACTGGGGAGCTTATCAAAAATTGTAATACGTCCACGCTCATCGCGGTTGGTTGTGACCAGCCCTTTGGGTTTGTTGTAGCGCCAGAGACGTGTTCTCTCTGGCTTATTTAATGGTTTCCCGTCAATAAGTATCGTGTCGGTATCGTTTACCAGAGTTGCAGCTGTTTTAAGTTTCTCTCCGTTGAGAACAACTCTTCCTGCCATAATCATTGCCTCAGCATCTCTCCGAGAGGCTACCCCAGCACGAGCAATGCGTTTTGCAATACGTTCTTTTTCCTGCTCAGTACTCATCTTGCTGCCTCTACAAATGATGCCAGGATGGCGTCGTCTGCCGGACTAATTCTATATTCGGGATGCCACTGAACCCCTAGACAAAACTTGTAGGCGGAAGCTTCAATTGCCTCTATCAAGCCATCTTCGGCATAGGCAGATATTATCACACCTTCCGGACAGTTTTTTGCTGCTTGGTGATGTGCGCTATTCACGGGGAATCTTTGCATACCAGTTATCCGGGACAACATCGTATTTTCTTCAACCAAGACATCATGGCCTGGCTCTGTCCTTGGATTTCTTTGTTCATGCTCGATGTTACTGGGAGCATCATCTGGAATGTGTTGATGTAACGATCCTCCTAAAATAACGTGAAGGAGTTGTTGGCCACCACAAATCCCTAAAACTGGAAGATTCTGCTGGAGGGCTAACTTTGTTATGGCTAACTCAAAATTTGTGCGGTTTCGCTTGAGTGTAACAGAAGAATGCTGTGTGCTTTCTCCAAACAGTGCAGGATCTACATCAAATGCACCGCCAGTTACCATAAGGCCATCAATGAGGCTGAGATAACTATCTACAAGAGACATCTCATGAGGCAGAATTAAAGGTATTCCACCAGCGCGAGTTATTGAGGACGCATAATTTTGTCGTAAAGCATACCAAGGCAGAGCGGAGTAGCCACCAGTCTCTTCTAGATCTGCTGTTATGCCAATCACAGGTGTTTTCATATTTTTGCACTAGCATGGAGTTAGCGCCAAAGCGATGCGGCGCAATGTTAAACAAAAATTTAAAATTGGTTAAAACACTATAATCAAAGAACCTTTGATTAACGTCTTTCAGATTAAAGCCCTGCCATATCCTCAATCCTGTTCTTCCAAGACAAGGCTTCTTCTGGGCTTTGTATTGCTGGTGGCAGTCCTGCCATGCCAGTAACTGGCACCAAGATCCGACCAACTCCTATCTTTGCCAATTTTGAGACTTCAGATAGGTCATCAGGCATACTGGTCGTAACTTCAATTGAAGTTGGGTCCCTATGATTTTCTTCCGCCGTTTTGCGGACAAGATCTATCAGCTCCTCTGATGCACCTCTTGCGGGGAAAAAGCCATCTCCAAGTCGACCAGCTCGTCTTGCCGCCGCTTTTGAATGTCCTCCAATTATAATTGGAACAGTTTTGTTGGTTGGTTGCGGGCGACAATAAGCATTCTCAAAAGATGTAAATTCTCCTTTGAAAGTTGGAGATTCTGCTGACCATAATTCACGTAATGCATGGACATATTCATCTGTTCTGCGCCCACGGTCTTCGAAAGGAACTCCAATCGCTTCGAATTCTTCCTTAAGCCATCCAACGCCTATACCAAGTAGAATACGACCGCCCGACATGTTATCTAGGGTTGCTATCTGTTTAGCTGCTACCACTGGATTATGCTGCGGTAGGATTAAGATCCCAGTACCGAATTTAATCTTTGTGGTCCAAGCTGCTGCATAAGCCATCCAAATTAAGGGATCTGGAAGAGGAATGTCATTCTTACCTCCAGCCATTCGACCATCTTCAGAATATGGATAGGAAGAGGCGTATCCAGCTGGCACAACAGTGTGTTCTACCGTCCAAGCACTCTCGAAGCCTGCCTCTTCGCCTGCTTGAAGAAGTTCTTTTGCTTTTATTGGATCAACATAACGACCGGTATTACAGTATCTTAGCCCAAATTTCATTTTCGCTATCCCCAAAGAAGATGGGGAAGCCTAGCGTGAATAATGAACAATTGCGATGACCAATTTAATTATGTTTCGATAGGCCGGATGCAGATAGAGCTTCTTCCTGACGCTGTTTTAGCACATTTATATTGAAATCAGTTGTCAGGTTTTGGAACATTTCTGCCCAATTAAGTTCTGCCTTGAGGCGCATAAATACCGAGCCTAAGCCAATGGCAGCTCTATCCATAAGAACAAATTCACGTGGTGGTGCTACGCCGCCTAAGCGTCGAAGTTCTTTATGGACGGTTTGGGCTACTTCAGCACCGTAATGGCCGCTATCACTATCTTGGATTTTGCGCACCTTATCTTCCAAGAGCGGTGCATAAATAAAATTAGCCCAGATATTCAATACGTCTAAGAGCTCATTGGAAAGGTTTGCAAAGCCCCAAGCCGCGTAAGCTGCTGCAGCCCGGTCTCGGTCCTTATCTTTAAGCGCAAGATAGAGCTCAATCACGCCGTAAACAAAGCTTGGTGGAAAAATGCGGATGCAGCCAAAATCTAAGAGATTGACCTGGAAATCACTCGTTACCGAATAGTTTCCAAGATGGGGGTCACCGTGGATGGCTCCATACTTGTAGAAAGGCACGTACCACGCCCTAAACATGTTCTCCGCGACGGTATTTCTTATTTCGACTGGTGAATCGATTAGGTCGACAAGTTTACTGCCGGTGAGCCAGGACATTGTCAGAAGTCGAGTTGTTGACAGCTCTGGTATCGAAATTGGAGTTTGCACTCCGGGTACATCGCTCAAAATATTGTTGTAAAAAGCCATATGACGCGCTTCGAGGCTGTAATCTAGCTCTTCCCGAAGTCTGTCGGCGATTTCTTCCTGAATATGTTCAGGTTGAATGGCGCTATCATAACGTTTGTAAACAGCGATGATGAGTCGAAGTTGCTTTAGGTCTGCTTCCACTGCAGCTGACATTTGAGGGTACTGTAACTTTACCGCCACATCACGACCATCAAACAGGGAAGCTCGGTGTACTTGGCCAAGCGATGCAGCGTGAGCAGCATTGAGATCAAAAGTATTAAATTTAGAACGCCATTCTGGACCTAATTCACCAGCCATTCTGCGCCGAACAAATGGTGGACCCATGGAGGGGGCGTCAGCTTGTAATTGCCGAAGCTCTTCTGCGTATTCTTCTGGTATCGCATCCGGAATGGTTGCTAAAATTTGAGCAACCTTCATTAAAGGCCCTTTGAGGTTACCAATCGCCTCACGGAGCTCACCGGCATGAATTTCTCTATTAATGGTTCGCCCAAGGTAGCGCTCACTTGCTAATTTTGCAGCAAGGCCGCCAACAGTTCGTGTTGTCCTGGCAAAACGCCTAGCCCGGCTAGTAAAACCGTCTTCGTTAACCATCTATCGTTTCCAATTGGTCGATAAATCCACCAATTACATTAAGCCCACGTTTCCAAAAATCCGGGTCAGATGCGTCTAATCCAAAGGGGGCGAGGAGCTCTTTATGTCCCTTCGATCCACCTGCCGCGAGCATGTCCAGATAACGATCGGCAAAACCTGCTTCGCTATCCTGATAGA
Organism: Rhodospirillales bacterium; assembly: GCA_008081395.1. Classification (GTDB taxonomy): domain Bacteria; phylum Pseudomonadota; class Alphaproteobacteria; order Bin95; family Bin95; genus VMCJ01. The sequence continues at coordinate 9,051 of VMCJ01000167.1, forward strand.
CAGCGTAGAGGGCGTTCACGAGGCAATCACCAAAAGCATAAGCATAGACATAAAATGGTGAATGAATGAAATGCGGGATATAAGACCAAAAATATTTGTAGCCCTCATCGAAATTTAGGGTTGGTCCTAGACTTTCAGTTTGTGTGTCCATCCATATTTCACAAATTCGGTCAGTAGACAGCTCGCCACTTTTTCTTTCACTGTGCACATTAATTTCAAATGTGAGCATGGCAATCTGTCTGATTACCGTATTCAACATATCCTCAGTTTTGCCGGCGAGAAGAGCTTTCTTTGTTTTAAGGTCGGCATCTTTCAGCATTCTTTGAAAGGTTAACATTTCCCCGAATACAGATGCGGTCTCAGCTAAAGTGAGAGGTGTATTCGACAGGAAGTGCCCTTGAGAAGCGGCTAACCTTTGATGCACTCCATGACCTAACTCATGGGCTAAAGTCATCACATCACGGGTCTTGCCCTGATAATTTAAAAGCAGGTAGGGATGTGCAGAGGGAACGGTCGGATGAGCAAAAGCACCTGGACTCTTACCGGCTCGCGTGGGCGCATCAATCCAAGAATTTTCAAAAAAAGGTCTAGCTACATCGGCTAGTTTTGGGCTGAACGTCTCATAGGCTTCAAGTACTATGTGCTCAGCTTCTGACCATGGAATATTGCGCTCTACACTATCCGGTAGAGGAGCGTTTCGATCATAATATTCCAACCGCTCGCTACCAAACCAGTTTGCCTTGATGGAGTAATATCGGTGGGAGAGTTCGCTATAAGAACTGCGAACCGCCTCAACCAAGGCGTCGACAACCTCATCTTCTACCTGATTGGAAAGATTTCGAGATGATATTGGTCGAGCGTATTTACGCCATTTATCTTCCACAGACTTATCTTTGGCCAGCGTGTTTGTAATCTGCGTAAAAATACGAGCGTTTTCTTTCAGTGTGGTACCAATTGCTTCGCCAGCTTCTTGACGTTGCTGTCTGATCGGTGAAGAGAGGAGGTTAAGCGCTTCGGCGTTAGTTAGCGTTTGACCCGCGATATCAAAACGAAGGTCTGCCATCGTTTCATCAAATAGCCGGTTCCATGCTTGCCTGCCACTTGAAGACTTTTCCTGAATGAAGGTTTCCATTTCCTCTGAAAGTTGGTGCGACCGCCACCGGCTAAGCTGGTCTAACCAGATACCATAGGGAGACAAATCTGGATTGCTAATGAGAGCTGCAATTGTTTCCTCGGAGAATTGATTAATTTCTAACTCAAAAAAAACTAATTTTGATGCGATATCTGTAGCTCGTTCGCTCATATTTTGCATGAACTGACCACGTGCGGGATCTGATAGATCGCCCGCATGAAGCAGGCCTGCAAAACTCATTATCCTCGATAATATTTCATCAATTGCTTCATATTCGACGATAGCTTGCTTCAAAGCCTTAGCGTCTATTCCAGTAAGATTGCCTTTCCATGTTTTTTCAAATGACGCTGATCTTAAACTGCACTCAGACAGGTCCGCTTCTAGCTTCGGATCATTTATCCCTGAATAAAGATCGGTTAGGTCCCAATTTGGAAGATCTCCAAGATCGTGGGCTGGTTCAGTCATTAAAGCGGCCTTCTATTACTTTTGTAGTGCCTCACCACTGGATAACATGTGCTCGATTGTTTGATCATCGTAGCCCAGCTCTTTGAGGACGACAGTTGTATGCTCTCCAAGATAGGGCGAGGTTGCCTTATTGGCCACTGGTACGGCAGCGCCAGGGATCAAAGGTAATGGTATTTCACCCATCTCCGGATGATTAGTCCACCTGACAGCGTTTATAGCTTGTACGTGTTCATCAGCAATTATGTCTGGAAAGTCATTGACGCGGCCTGCTAAAATATCTTCTGCATGAAGCTTGGATAGCCAATCCTCAGTGCTTTGCTTTGGTGTTTCTTCAGCAATAATTGCTGAGATCTCATCTGTGTTAAGATTACGTGCCTCAGCAGTAGAGAATTTGGGATCGTCAACAAGTTCCGGACGACCAATCATCGCCATTAACGCCTTAAAATGTGGATCCCTTCGTGCATTGATGTTGATATAACCATCAGACGTTTTGAAAGTACCGACTGGGGCTCCCAGAACCTGTTGCTCCGGTCCTTGAAGATGCCGTTCCACCATTTTTGCAGATAAAAAGGCTAGAGCTGATTGCATTAAGCTGATGTCTAAATGTTGTCCCTTACCGGTGCGAAGGCGGCGATAGAGCGCTGGGCTGACGGCCTGAAACCCATAAAGTCCTGTGAGAACATCAACCGCTATAATTCCTATTCTCTGAGGATTGTCATTAGCGTCTTTATTTACGCTCATGAGACCAGAAAATGCTTGCATAACTGAGTCAGTGACTGGTTGTTTGCTGTATGGCCCTTGTTGTCCATATCCAGAAACCGACATGTAAACAACGGATGGATTAACAGCAGCTACATTCTCGTAATCTAGACCAAAGCGAGCCATTACACCGGGTCGAAAACTCTCAAGAATGACGTCAGCTTTAGCCGCTAGCTTTTTTGCAACTTCGAGACCAGAACCTGTTTTCAGATCAACGGAAATTGACTTCTTCCCACGATTATAAACAGCACCAAATCCACAAAAATCTCCATAACGGACTCCAAGAGCTCTGCCCCAATCACCACCGAGAGGCTCTAGTTTAGTTACATCAGCTCCATGCTGTGCAAGCAAGAGGCCGCAATGAGGACCAGCAACGCCCTGGGCCATATCTAAAACTTTTAGTCCAGCAAAAGGGAGATCTTGATCTATCATCTGTTCCACATCCAAAGTTCTCATGAATTAATAAAAAATTGTCTCGGATACTAATATGCATGATCATTAGCAGTGTTGTCTTCTACCAATATTTTATCACTTTCTTTCAGCGTGATTTGATACCCGCCTTTTGCAATTTATCCAGTGATTTCTAGGCTGATTTAGCTTTATTAGACGCACATCGCTTCGAACAATAAAGTACCTCTTGCCATACCTTTTCCCATTTTTTGCGCCAACTGAATGGTCTGCCGCAAACCTTGCACGTCTTTGTAGGAAAATCTGATTTTCGACGAATTTTAGACACACCGGAACCCTAACGTCATCTCTCTACAATCTTAAGTATCTAATACCATTGTTCCTCTGAGCCAAACCTGCTTTGATCATCTAATGATGCGGTGTTAATTGCATTATTAGCTGCGGTTAAGTTGTGCAAGACATTGACGCTTAACCTAAGTAACTGCAGGCTAAAAAAGTATAATTATTGGAGAAATTTCTGATGAGTCGTGTTCATGTTATCGCAGTCATAACAGCTAAAGCAGGCAAAAGGGACGAGGTATTGAAACACTTCAAAGCTAATGTTCCCGCAGTACTTGCAGAAGATGGGTGCATCGAATACGGCGCTACGATTGATTGTGCTAATGCAGACTTTGCTGCGAAGTACGGTGAAGATACATTCGTAGTGGTGGAGAAATGGGCGAGCTTAGATCATCTGAAAGCTCATGCTGTTTCAGCGCATATGAAGGCATATGGTGCTTTGACTAAAGATCTCCTAGCTGATCGGGTAATCCACATAATGTCGGATGCATAACAAAGTTCTTGATAACTTTAGCTTGACCATTCAACACACCTGTTACTAACTAAATTCAGTGTTGGTTCCTTAGGGAAGTAAAAGGGAACAAGGGTCTGGTTAATCTAGTTCTGCCAGAAAGCCTTGGCTGTCCCCGCAACTGTAAACGGCGAGTTCGTTTCTATCTCATGGTCACTGGGTGAAACCGGGAAGGCCAGGAGCGAACAAAGACCCGTGAGCCAGGAGACCTGCCAGCATTAGTGTCGCCCACGCGTAGCCCGGGGTAGGTCGCGCAACGGTTCTCCGTGATAGGCGATGCGTGATGAACGCCTGCTTGGTGAGCGATTTTTTAATTCCTCATTCATTTAGGCCTTCATTGGCGCAACGTTTTGATGGGGAATGATCTCTTATGCGACTCTCAGGATTTTTGCTTTTATCGGGAATTATATTTGTTTCTGAAAGTACGGGTTTAGCCCAAAATTATCCTCAAGTTATGCCAGAGGTTGTGGTCACAGCCAATCGGACGCCAACCTCGCGAATTGCATCTGGCAGTTCTATTTCTGTAGTGACGTCGGAAGAGTTATCTAGAAAGCAAACTAGCTTCGTAGCTGACGTTTTTCGAGACGTGCCTGGTATCTCGTTAAGCAGAACAGGGCCTGCTGGGGCACAAACACAAGTTCGTATGCGTGGAACTGAAGCTAACCATACATTGGTTCTAATAGATGGTGTGGAAGTAAACGATCCTAGCGGAGCTTCAGAATTCGATTTCAATACCTTGCTTGCAGATGATATCGAGCGCGTAGAATTTTTGCGGGGCCCACAGAGCTCGCTTTATGGAAGCGATGCAATAGGTGGCGTCATAAATGTCATAACTAAAAGCGGAGATGGTGCGAGTAAAGCTGTGGCGAGCGCTGAAGGTGGATCTTTCGGTACTGGGAAAGCAGCCGTGAGTGTTCGGGGTTCGGAGGGAATTGTTAACTACTCCCTTGGGCTATCAGAATTTAGTACCGAAGGTGTTTCATTCGCTCCAGAGAACCAGGGTAATACTGAGCAGGATGGATTTAATGTAACTACGTTCAATACTAAAATTGGCATACAACCGACTGAAAACTTAGAGTTTGAGCTCGTGGGACGATACGTTGAGTCCGAACAGGAATTTGATGAATTGGGCAATGTAGGCGGACTTTCCCTCCCAGTAGACAGTCAATCAGAAACAAAAAGTGAGGCTTTTTCTCTTGGCCTTAAGTCTGTTTTGCAGACTTTTGAAGGGCAATGGGAGCATATATTGGGCGTGGGAATATCTGAAATTGATCGAGAGAATTTCGGAGGATTTGCCTCTACCTTTAAGGGAGATAAACAAAGGGTTTATTACCAATCAAATGTTTTCGTAGAAACTAGTGCGCTCGCCGAAGCATCTCATGTATTTACCTTTCTTGTGGATAATGAAATTGATGCGCAAGATGTTCTTGGTGGTGGCATTCAGTCAGATGTGGACTCAGAAACCACAGGTTTTGTTGGTGAATATAAATTAGATCTTTTTGATCAAATCTTTTTAAGCGCAAGTATTCGCCATGACGAAAATGACCTTTTCAAAAATTCGAACACGGTGCGGACCACTGGTGCGTACGTGGTTAAAGATACCGGCACTCGGCTTCATGCAAGCTATGGAGAAGGTATTAAAAACCCTACACTTTTTGAACTATTTGGTTTTGCTCCCGGCTTTACTCCAAACCCAAACCTAAAATCTGAAAAAAGTTACGGATGGGATGTGGGGGTTGAGCAAGAGGTTATGGGCGGCACCGCAACCTTTGCTGCAACTTATTTTGAAAATAACATCAAAGACCTAATTCAGGGTGCTGGTGCAACCGCTGTAAATTTAAATGGGAAAAATAAGATCGATGGGGCGGAGTTCGAAGTTTCTATCAGACCTACAAAGGATCTTTCGTTTAGTGGGCAGTATACATATACACGAACAGAAGATGCGAATGGGATTAAGCTCATCCGCCGCCCTAAGCATGTTGCTAGCCTTCGTTCAACAATTGTCGCGTTAAACGGAGACTTGGAAGTAAATCTTGGTGGGGCCTATCATGGCAAACAAGATGATACGGCCTTTCAGGCGGTATTACCTTTTGGAAGTCAGACGGTAACCCTAGATAGTTACATTTTAGCTGACGCTAATATTAAATATAGACTAACTGACAGCGTGAGTATTTTTGGTAGACTTCAGAATATTCTGAATGAGAGGTATGAAAACGTATTTGGGACCGCAAACCCTGGTCTTGGTGCATTTATGGGGCTTCGGGTTCAATTTGGAGGATGAGAGTATTCCTAAAAACGGGTTTAGCCTTACTCCTATTTTTCTACAGTTACTCCTACGTTTATGCTACCGCGCCAAAGAGGATTGTCTCTACTCACCTTTGCGCTGATCAGTTGGTGTTGCTCCTCGCAGAAGAAAAAAATGTTATTTCGCTAAGTTATTTTGCGAGCAATCCAAATTTTTCACCTCTCGCAGACAAAGCTAAAAATTTTCCTAGAAACTACGGTCTCGCAGAGGAAATTTTACCTCTTAATCCAGACATAGTATTTTCAGGAGGGTTTTCAGCACGATCCACTGTTAAATTACTGAAGCGGGCTGGCATCAATGTAGTTGAAGTTCCGATAGTAAATGACTTCAGTGGTATTCAGAAAAATATAAGAATTGTTGCAAAAGCTGTTGGTGAGAAGGCAGCTGGTGAAGGCCTCATAAAGGATCTAGATCTAGCACTTAAAACGTCTTCCAGTGTTTATAAGCCGAAGGTTATGGCGTCTCTTTATTGGGATAATGGGTATACGCCGGGAAGTAGTTCGTTGGCAGCGCAGGTAGTCCGGCATGCTGGTTTTGACGACCTGAACAGTCGATATAAATCGAAAGGTCCAAAATACCTTTCAGTTGAAGAATTAGTAACACTCCAACCAGACTTATTGATACTTCCAGAAAATGGTCCTGCATCGCTAGCTAGCATAGTACCGCGTCATCGGGCTCTTACAGTGATGTTTAAGGACGATCGCTCTACAACAATTCCAGATAAGTTATGGACCTGTGGAAGTCCATTTATCATTGAGGCATTTAATAAGCTTCGTCGCATACGGGAGAATATGAAGTGAAGATCCATTCATACATTCTCCTCGTCCTGATTGTTCTGGCTGTATTTTTAGCAGGGTTGTTATATGGGCCTGCCAACATTTCACCTTTGGAAGCCGCTAAGGCATTATATGATGATGAAAGTAATTTAACGAAGTTGATCCTTCTTGAGGTTCGCTTGCCGAGGGTATTGCTTGCATTATCCATTGGAGCGTCGTTAGGGATAAGTGGAGCTGCCCTTCAAGGATTTTTGCAAAATCCATTAGCCGAACCTGCACTGTTAGGTTCTGGTCCTGCAGCAGCGTTGGGTTCGGTTATAGTTTTCTACTTTGGTGCTTTTGGGGCAGGGGCGCTAATTCTGCCACTAGCAGGGATTGTGTCGGCGCTGTTGGCGACAGTATTTGTTTGGTTTTTAGCTGGCCGAGCAGGTAATTCTACAACTTTAATTTTAGCAGGCGTGGCTATATCGAGTTTAGCCGGGTCTTTAACAGCATTAGTGCTAAATTTTGCGCCAAATCCCTTTGCTGCAGCTGAGATTATATTTTGGTTAATGGGCTCTTTGGCGGATCGCAGTATGGAGCACCTTTGGGTATCACTCCCATTCATGATAATCGGATGGCTGCTACTTTTAAGTGTTCGTACGACACTAGACGCTCTGTCTTTAGGTGCTGAAACTGCTCGTAGTCTTGGGGTTAATCTCAGAAATGTCAGTATTAGAATTATATTTGGAACAGCCTTGGCAGTTGGAGCTGCAACGTCTGTTGCCGGCGTAATTGGTTTTGTTGGCTTAGCTGTTCCTCACATATTGCGCCCATTTGTTGGGCATCGGCCCGGATCCCTTCTTTTTGCAAGTGCTTTAGGGGGCGCAGTAATGCTTGGCATCGCAGACCTTGCAGTACGCCTGTTTTCAGTAGGCGCAGAATTAAAACTAGGAGTTTTAACTGCACTTATTGGTGCGCCGTTTTTCTTGGCTCTCATTCTTAAGCTAAGGAGGGGCTAGAAATGAGTGAGATAACGGTAAAGCAGTTGTCTGTTATGAAGGGCGGGTATGTCAAAAACATTAATTTTATTATCACCAGTGGAAATTTGCTTGCCGTATCTGGACCGAATGGCGCCGGAAAAACAACTCTTCTGAGGGCTTTAGCATCGCTGAGTTCTTTGAGCTCTGGTAGTATCCGTTTTAATGGAAGGGAATTAACTCAACTGGATGCAAAATTCCGTGCGCGGCGGATCTCATATCTTCCACAAAAATCGGAAATACATTGGGCACTTTCCGTCAGAGATGTGGTTGCCCTTGGACTGATGCCGTTTGGAAGCCAACTAGATAAAATTACGCCATCTGAAAATGAAAAAATTGACAGGCAAATTGAAAGTTTTCGATTAGAAAAACTATCTCATCGTCCAGCAAATGAGTTGTCAGGCGGTGAATTACAGAGAGTAAATCTAGCGCGGGCATTGGTAGGTGATCCTGAGGTTTTACTTGCAGATGAGCCGGCAGCCGCGCTTGATCCTGGTGTCCAACTTGATGTGATGACCAAGCTTAAAGAAATTGCTGCATCAGATAGGATCGTAATTTTTACAACCCACGAAATACGCCATGCTTTTCGCTTTGCCGATAAAGCTCTCTTATTGGGAGAGCATGGAACCTGTATTGGCTTTGGTGAGCCTCAGTTGGTTTTTAACAATGAAAATTTGCTTCGATGTTTTGGGATCAGGCCGATAGGAGGAGAAATTAAAGAGGGGGTAGATTTTGAAAGGATAATTTCGAGCGATGCCTAATTATCCAAATATTTTTAAGGATCCCCCAGATTCGTTATCATTCCAAAAATTCTTATCTGTCTCACTTGTGTGCCATGTTGCTCTGTTATTAGCGATTTTTGCCAATCACGCATTTAACAAACCGGTTCAAAAAGATACGATCCCGGTTAATTTAGTATTTGAAATACCATCTAACTTTGAGCCCAGTATTCCCAAAAGTTTTGAAACCCAATTTGTGTTGAAAGACCAAGACAAAATTATAACCATGGGGTCTAAGGTTTCCGATGAATTAGCAGAACGCAGATTGACCGAGGCAGTTAGTAGTGTGAAGCCAGGTATAATATTGGAGCAAGCCGAAGTAGAGTTTATTTCTGCTAAGCAAGATGCGGAGCAATTAGCGTCCTCTAAACCAGTGCAGTTTTCACATCCCGCAAAAACACCTGAGGCCCAAAAGAACTTGACTGGGCAAAAAGTAAAATCAACAGAGGTCAAGGTTATTAGTCGAGCCAAAACCTTAAATTTAGATAGCCAGATATTTGTAAAATCAGATCTTCAATCTGAAAGCGTTGATCAAGATGCTTCTGAGAACCGGAGATCTGACATGTTCTCTACAGAACAGCCTTTTAAAAATGACAAGAAATTAGAGAATTATCCATTCTCATCGCAGGAAAATACCCGTAACCAACACGTTAAGCATAAGCCCGTGTCAATACTTTCTAAAAACTCTCCACCAATCTATCCGCGCGCATCAAAACGCTTGGGTGAAGAGGGGGTCGTAAAGGTCCGATTAGATATATCGGTCGTCGGTACAACCACCCATGCAACAATCATACAAACGAGTGGCTTCGAGCGATTAGATAACGCGGCATTGAGAGCAGTAAAAAATTGGAAATTTGAGCCAGCAACAAGGGATGGCCGGCCCATAGAGACCTCCATAGATATACCGGTAAGGTTTAATATCCAGTAACGAGGTCCGGCTAATTATTTTGCTTGTTAGGCGTCGATTTTTAAAGGACCTTTTGGGGTCCCAACACATGCCAGACAAGAGCCATTCTCTACGGCGGCATCAGGCGGTGTTGCATATCCAACATCACCTTCAATAACTGCGGTCAAGCATGTTCCGCAGCTACCGGCTCTGCAACCGGACGCGATGTCCACACCATTTGCTTCGGCTAAATCTAAAATTGTACCGGCTGCTGGTGTCCAGTCAAACGTCTTTCCAGACTTGGCAAATGTTAAAGGTATAGCAGCTGCGGCTTGGCTATCTTCGCCTGCTGCGGGAGGTGGAGCTGCTTTCTTTACTGATGCTGGCCCAAAGGCCTCGTAATGTATGTCGGCTTCCGGTACGCCCCAGGCCTTTAAATCGGCATCTAAGGCATTCATCATGGGGGGAGGGCCACAGAAGTAGTACTCATAATTGTTTGATGGAAGCAATTCTTTGAAAAGTTCTACAGATACTCGAGCATGGTGATCATAATCTTCGCCATGCACATCGTCTTCAGTGGGATCAGAGTAACAAATATTCATGTTAATATTTGGATGGTTCTCTGCAACTTCTCTCAGATGTTGCTTCATTATGTGCCCGGCTTTGTTAGGTGCACCAAAGAAGAACCAAGTCTCACGGTCTGGCTCATGTTCTACGATGTAATTAAGCATGCTTAGAACAGGAGTGATTCCAACTCCTCCGCCTATTAGCACCACTGGACGGCGATGTTGCCTTTGAAGATAAAAGCCTCCATTGGGAGCTCTCACATCAATAATATCGCCCTGTTTAAGAACTTCGTTAACATACGTTGACGAAACACCGGACGGTAATTCAGGCTTGCCTCGGGGTGGCGGTACTTTCTTAACAGTAATCCGGTAGTAATCTCTACCAGGAGCATCAGACAGAGAGTAGCACCTAATCACATCGCTTGCCTGATCAGGGACCTTAAATTTAAAAGTCAAGAATTGGCCTGGCTCGAAGGGTGGAAGAGGGCGACCATCATGGGGCTTTAAATATATCGAGTGGCAATCATCAATCTCGTTAATTTTTTCAGCCACCTCAAATTTTCTAAAACCATTCCAAGTATTTTGGGTTTTTTGAATTTCTTCTGCTCGAGCTTTCTGCAAACTATCTGCTCGTGCTCTGAAAAGCGAGGATTGCTCTTCAAAGTGGCGGGCGAGCTGAAGTTGTTGTCTAACCGACCCATAGATTAAGGTCAGGATATAAATAGCAAGAAGACTAGCTGCAGCAGTGGCTAAATAAGCGGCCATGTTTTCCAACTGTATATCCGCCCAAAAGCTGG
>VMCJ01000166.1 GCA_008081395.1 Rhodospirillales bacterium
CTAATACAGCCGATGCGCCTAGAAAGAGTAACGCAATGCCGTGACCAACGTAGCTGCTCGATAATGATCGGGCAGCCGCTTCTACATGCACTATTTTCTCTAGATCTTTATCGAGAGTGGACTTCTTCGAATTCATCACAGCTCATCTTTTTATCTAAGCGACTGATAAGAGGCATTTAAAATACGCTCGGGGTTTCGAATAAGGTATTGGAGTAGACGGCGCAATTCCATTTCATCCACAAGGCTCGCAGCCTGCTCGAGCGACACCCATTCTAGGTCACGCTCTCTTCGTTCTCGCCAATCCAAACACTGATAGGACACTTTTAAAGGGTATACCTCAACTTTGGACTCAACATCGTAGCCTTTGGCAGTAGCTTTCTGATATTTAAAACTTCCACACGGCGCCATCGCAATTTGGCCCAGACAACCGGCTTCCTCTAACGCCTCTTGAGCTGCTGAGGCCGGGAGCGAAAGGTCTTTAATTGGCCATCCCTTTGGAAGGATCCATCGACCTCTACGCCGCGATGTAATCAGGGCAATTAGTATACCATCTTCAACAACAACAAATGGCAGCGCACCGACTTGTGAGACTGATTTCCTGAACCAGCCAAACAATGCTTTTTGTACTCGGTGTTTCAAAAATGCTGACCCGTTAAGTACTTGAGTTATCCTTTGAGCAGGAGGAGTAAAATTCCTAAAACGATTAAAATAATGCCAAAAATCTCACCTCTCGTGGAGCTCTCCTTGAAAAAAACTACAGAGGCAATGAAGGTAAAGACTAACTCGATTTGCCCTAGAGCCCGCACATAAGCAACATTCTGGATTGTCATTGCAGTAAACCAGCCAACAGAACCAAGGGCTCCTGAGGCACCCACAACACTTGCCACCTTCCATGATTTAAGGATTTTAGTGATCTGGCCAGGCTCTCGAATTCGAATATATATCAACATTGCGATGGTTTGGAGAAAAGTAGCCCATGCCAGTGTGTAGCCAGCCTGTATTAAGAAATGTGGTCCTCCAAGGCTCAAGCTCCCTCCACGATACGCGACTGCCGAAATCCCAAATAGCGCGCCCGAAACTAGACCAATAGCAGTTGTCTTTTCAAAAAAAGCAGTTGCAAGTTTTCCAGCTCCTCCTCCTGTTTTAGCGAGGCTAATGGAAACCACTCCAACGAGACTAATCATAATTGCGAGAACTGCAGGCCAGGACAGTGCGTCCCCTAAGAAAACCACACCAAAAATAGCTGCTTGGACAGTCTCTGTTTTTGAATATGCAGTTCCGACTGCAAAATTCCTTAGCCCAAAGAGGTAAACCAGTAACGCAGTTGCACCTATCTGGGTTGCTCCACCCAGTGCCGTCCACAAAAAGAATTCTAGATCTGGGTTGGGGATAGAAAATCCAACACCAAAGTGAAGAAAAACCACGTAAATTAATGCGACCGGGAACCCAAAGCCAAAGCGGGCAAACGTGGCCCCAGATGTAGATAGCTTTCCTTTGAGGTGCTTTTGAAGAGCAGACCTTAGGTTCTGCAAAAATGCTGCTGCGATAGTGACTGGGACCCAGAGTTCAAACATGTTCGTGCCTCAAAAGTTTTCTGCGACAAAGCACAGGCCCTGTCGCAGAAACACCAAATGATATGAGTATTGGCTAAGGAGCAACGTTCGAGAAAACGACGGAGCCAGACGCAGCAAACATTCCGCCAACACCATGGCAGAAGCTTATCTCGGCACCATCAACCTGAGCAGGCGAAACACCTCGCATTTGACGGACACTCTCCTGAAGAGCGTACATGCCATACATGCCTGAGTGCATGTAAGAAAGTCCACCACCGTTCGTATTCAAGGGTAGTTTCCCACCTGGAGCAGTATTTCTCTCCCAGATGAAATCCGCTGCTTCGCCACGATTACAGAACCCAAGATCTTCGAGCCCATAGAGAGGCAAATGTGCAAATGCGTCATAAATCATTAGGTGATCAACATCAGAGTGCTTGATCCCAGAAGTACGAAACGCTTCTGCACCTGAGATGCGAAATGCCTGGGACGATGTGAAATCCTTCATTTGGGAAATCATCGTTGTCTCGGCACCCTCACCTACGCCCATTACATATACGGGCTTTTGTTTCATATCCTTAGCTCTATCAGCACGAGAGAGGATCAAAGCGCCACCGCCATCAGTCACTAAGCAACACATTAAGAGAGTAAATGGATAGGCGATCATGCGCGCATTCAAGACATCATCGACAGTAATAGGATCACGCATGTAGGCACGAGGATGCATAGCAGCATATTCACGCTGAACAACAGCAACATTAGCTAATTTTTCAATGGGGATATTATAGGTCTTGAGGTATCGCAAAACCGGGATTGTGAACATGGTAGGAGGGTTCATAACCCCATATGGGAGCTGAAATTGCCCTTCCAACATTCCAGGACCAATGGCTCTAGGCGTCATACCAACTTGGCTACGACCACTTTCCCCGTGAGTTATTAAGATATTGTTAGCAAGACCTGCTTCGAGGGCAGCGACTGCATGGCGTACATGAACCATAAATGAACAGCCACCTACGCTAGTACCATCCACCCAACGTGGTTCAATACCAAGGTAGTGCGCTATTTCTGTTGGCACTTCGCGTGCTGTTGCTACTCCATCAATATCTGATGGTTTAAGACCGGCGTCTTCCATAGCGTTGAGAGCAGCATCAGCATGTAACATAATATTCGAAACGTGCGGCAGCTTGCCCATTTCAGTTGTTTCAGCGGCTCCTACTACCGCAACAGAACCTGGCTTCATAATGCTATCCTTCAACGCTGGGATGGCCGGAATACCGGCAAAGAGATATCGTCAGTAAGATGCTCAAAAGCGATCTCGACTGGCATATCGAGTTCTAAGGCTTCAGGAGTTTGCTCGCAGTCAATGATATTTGTCATCATTCGTGGCCCCTCCTGAAGCTCAACAACCGCAATAGCGAAAGGAGGTTCTAAAATGAAATTTGGGGGTGCCCTATGATTAATAACATAGCTGTACAGTATCCCCTTACCAGATGCTTTAAACGTCTCAACGTTGCGACTGCCAGTGAAAGGACTGAAAGGACGTGGGGGAAAATACGCTTTTCCAGTATCCTTACATCGCTGCAGGATAAGCTCACCATTTTTACATCCATCCCAAAAATGCTGGGTTTCGGGGGTTGGCTTCGGCACTGGACGCCGCGGCTTTTGGTCAGACAATACAGTAACTCCCTACAATTGACGCTGTTTCAGGGAGCAGCCTACCACTAAGCTGAATAAAACAAAGGCCCACTTTTTGATAAAAAGTGGGCCTAAATCAAAAAAAGTCGGATCTCTTAAATAAAAGAGATCTAAACCTTATTTTGCTGCGAAGACTTTCTTAGACTCTTCGATTGAAGCTGTTACGCGGTCGTTGATAAGACCAATTGCTTCATCAGTGGTTTTCACAGCCATGTCATAGATTTCTTTGCTGTTAGCAAAGAAAGCCGAGTAGCTGGATTTCGCAAAGTCAGCCTGCTTTGCAAGCCTTTCTTCTGGTGCAGCAACAGACACGTCTGAAAAAGCCTTCATGCCAGCTTCGGCGGTCTCGCGAGCGACCTCTGTTTGACGACGCACAAGAGCACTCATTCCCTCGAATGCACGCTGGTTAGCAGCAGCAGCCGCTTCAACATTCTTGCGCTGTGATGCCATGATAGCATCCATGTCAAAACCTGGAATCTTAAACTGTTCAAAGGCTTTAAACATATCAAAATCAAAAGCAGATTTTGCACCGGTTGTCTTGGCAGTCATGTGAGGAACTCCTTACCAAAAAACAGATCTTAACGATCTGTGTGGAAATTGATTTTTTGTGCGATGCACAATACATACCGCATATGCGTAATAATAATGATGATGTCAAGGAATTTTTGTGCGCTGCACAAATTAAATTTGTACTGAATGTTTAAATCCGGAAAACCCTACAGACCCGGAGAAATCTTGGATTAGCAGGGTCGGAATTAAATGATCGAGTTCTAAGCGAACTTTTTTCTGGCCGCAGCCTCTCTTCGGAAAATATAAAATCCAGACAAAATCACCACCGATGCACCTAACAATGTATGAATTGTTGGTATCTCAAGCCAAATTATAAATCCAATTGCGGTAGCCCATACCATCTGCATGTAGTCGAAGGGTGCCACAACTGTTGCGGGAGCCATTTTGTACGCGCCCACCATCGCAAACTGCCCAATTCCTCCCGCTATACCCGTGCATATAAGAAGAAGCCATTGATTTGGCGTTGGGTTAATCCAACCAAATAAACAAGCGATGCCACTGGCCATAGCAGCAACTGCAGAAAAATATAAAGTGGTGCGCAAAACAGGCTCTGTTCGCCCAAGTTGGCGCATTGCAATTACCGCAAGAGCATAAAAAAGTGCAGACGCAATAGCCGCGATATATGCAAGTTCAACGCCTAATATGCCCTCTTCGCCTGGCTGGATCATCAAAAGCACTCCTCCAAACCCGAGAAGCGTTGCTAAAGCTCTTCTCCACCCAACACTCTCTTGAAGCAGTGGGATGGAGAGCATTGTCACAAAAAGTGGCATCATAAATTGCGTAGCTGTAAGCAAAGCCAAAGGCATTCGAGCAGCTGCCCAATAAAGCAACATCATTGATGCAAAGCCGGCCAATATTCGATAAAGGTGACCAAATGGCCTGCTAGATTTCCAAATACTCCTGGGTGCTCTTAAAAGCATTGGTGTCAGCACTAGAATGCCAACAAACATTCGAAAAAACATAACTTGTTGAACTGGTATATCTTTTCCAAGCGCCTTGATGCACGCAAATGACAGCGTAAAGGCAAATCCCGCTACGATGGCCAATAGTATCGCCATTCTTATTGGAGCAGATGAGCCGCCGCCTACTCCACTTTGTTTTATCGTCAATCTTTTCAATGCACCCGCTTTCGTGGCACCAGTTTACTTGGCAAGTCTGGACGGAGTAGCTACCGTCGGCAACAAATCCTTTTTTTGTAAGGAAATTGTTTATCATGGCCGACCCAGTCCTATTGAAAAAAGATGGCGCTATTGCCGTTATTACCCTCAACCGACCTGACGTCCTAAATGCTCTTTCAATAGAAATGGCTGAGCTGCTTTGTGAGATCTGTTGGGAGATTGAAGCTGATCAAAGTATTCGAGCTGTGATAGTCAACGGAGCTGGTAAGGGTTTTCAGGCAGGAGGAGATGTTGCCTCCTTCCATTCGGAGATAAAGAGGATTGGTGAACACGCTGGCCGCATGATTGATACATATCATGTGGCGGTTAAAACGCTGGTTCGCATGCCAAAGCCGGTTATAGGGCAACTTCATGGCGCTGTGGCAGGTGCAGGAATGAGCCTTGCAATGAATCTCGATCTTGCAATTGCAGCAAAAGGAACCGTGTTCACGTTGGCCTATGCAAATCTTGGCACAAGCCCGGATGGAGGCTCAACATTTTTCTTACCAAGGTTGGTAGGCCGAAGAAGAGCAATGGAGATAGCCTTGCTGTCTGAGCGTTTCGACGCTGACCGTGCATATGAACTTGGTCTGGTTAATAGGGTCGTGCCGGACGACGCCATCGCAAAAGAAGTTATGGGGCTTGCAGAACAACTCGCAAAGGGTCCAACCCAAGCATATGCGAAAACAAAAATGTTAATCGACCAATCATTTGAGAATGATTTAGCCACGCAACTTGAAGCTGAAAGAACAAACTTTGTTTCATCAACATCAACAAAGGACTTCCAAGAGGGTGTTGATGCCTTCGTGAATAAACGACGCCCTGTTTTTAGGGGGGAATGAGTATGAAGAGCTCTCTGAAAGGCAAAACGATTTTTGTTACAGGAGCAAGTCGCGGTATCGGCGCAGAGATTGCAAAACGAGCGGCATCCGATGGGGCAAATGTCGTGTTGGCTGCAAAAACTATTGAGCCACACCAAAAACTTCCGGGCACTCTCCCAGAGATCGCTGCAGAGTGCGAAAAACTTGGTGGTCAAGCACTAGTAGTAAGAATGGATTTGCGAGATATAAGTCAAATTCAGGCAGCCGCAGAAGCAGCAGTTGAAGCGTTTGGGGGTATAGACGCTTTAGTGAATAACGCGAGCGTGCAAACTTTTACAAAAACAGCTGACACAACAGCAAAGCAATTTGATCTCTTATTTGACATCAATGCCCGTGGCACATTTTTTATCACCCAGGCGTGCCTTCCTCACCTTAAACGATCTTTAAATCCACACATTCTCACAATTGCATCACCGATAAATATGGATCCTCGCTGGTTTGCTGAAAGATTACCTCGCACAATTTCAAAGTACGCGATGTCAATGATGGTTTGCGGTTGGGCCGAGGAGCTAAAAGTGGATGGCATCGCCTCCACAGGGCTCTGGCCCAGGCATGCAGTCGCAACTATGGCTGTGAAGGTATTTAGTCCCGCAACGTATGAAGGTTGCCGAGATCCAAAAATCATGGCTGATGCTGCTCATTGGATTTTAACTCAGCCTGCAATCAACGTTACAGGGCGCTTCTTCCTTGACGACGAAGCGTTATCTGAGAAGGGATTAAGCCAATCAGAAATTGACAATTATTGGTTACATCCAACCAAACGCTCCCGTACCTCAAGTTTTCTTGATTATGACGAACGTCTTACCCCTCTAGGGAGCCCTGGCTCATGACAGATGAAATGGACGCAACAGCAGTAACAGAGGTCAGAGAGGCCCACACAATTGATCAGGGGCGCCTCGCGGAGTTCCTAAAGGAAGCATTACCAGAAACTCAGGGGTCTATGAAACTATCTCAGTTTGCGTATGGCCAATCAAATCCAACTTATGTGGTGGGTTTTGATGACGTAGAATATGTCCTACGCAAACAACCTCCAGGTGAGCTCTTACCATCCGCTCATCAAGTGGATCGAGAATTTCGCGTTCAAAAAGCACTATCCGAGGCGGGGTATCCGGTTGCCAAGCAGTTTCTTTATTCTGACAACCGCGAAATCGTGGGCACGCCTTTTTATGTGATGGAACGCATGCAAGGCCGGGTTTTCAAAGATACAAGTCTGCCTGGCTGCTCCCCTGAACATCGAGCCGAGATGTATAAGAGCCTTGCTGAGACACTGGCGCAACTTCATACCTTTAGCCCGGCAGAGCTTGGCTTAGAAGATTTTGGAAGACCTGGCGACTGGTATCGAAGGCAATTCAAGCGCTGGTCAAGAAATTTTTTTGAAACGCAGACGCAAGCAATGCCAGCAATGCAACCCCTCATGGAATGGCTGGATGCCCATATGCCGGAGGACAACGAAACACGTATTGCCCACGGGGACTACCGGATGGGCAATGTAATGTTTCACCCAACGGAGCCTCGAGTGGTCGCAGTCTTTGATTGGGAAATTTCTACTCTTGGTCACCCTCTAGGCGATTTAGCCTATTGTGCAATTTTGTACGGAACAAACCCACAGCAATTCTTCGGTTTAGAGGGCCTTAATTCAAACGCACTTGGAATTCCAACCTTTGAAGAATTTAACTCTATTTACTGTGAAGCTGCCGGGCGTAGCGATGGAGGCTTGACCAACGCCCATATGGCTCACGCTTTTTTCAGATTTGCTGCAATACTGGATGGAGTGCGTGCTCGTGGACTTGCGGGCAATGCCGCCTCTACAGATGCCGCTGATATTGGTCTGATAGCACCAGAGATTGCTGCTCGTGGTTGGAAGTATGCTCAGGCCAAAAATTCCATGTAGTGGGATAAAGTAGTTCCAAAACAATATTGTACCATTGGACCTGGTTGGTCCAAACTCGCAAAGAGAGACACGGATATTTTACCTTTTCGAAAGCTAAATAGAAAAAAAGGAATACTTCCTAGATGACTGAGGTTTTGCGCAATGATCCCGTTCGACGCCTTTTAGGTGGCCGTGCTCTTGCAGAGATGCTGAAGTTAGCCGGCGGCTCCCCGATGTTTGGAATGGGCGGCTTCCAACTACTTCCATTCTACGACGCAGTTCGTGAATTAGGTTTGGTGCATACCCTTATTAATGATGAGCGATGTGGCTGTTTTGCGGCGGATGCCTGGTCTCGGGTGACTGGTCGTGTCGGCGTGGTTGATGCCACTTTAGGTCCTGGAGCGACTAATCTCACAACCGCACTGGTTGAGAGCCTTAATGCGGGGGTTCCACTTATTGCAATCGTCGGAGATGCAAACCGCACACATGCTTGGAAAAATATGACGCAAGAGGCGAAGCAGCTAGAAATTCTCGCCCCATGCGCCAAAGAAGTCATTAGAGTTGAGGTAGGCACAAGAGTCCCAGAACTAGTTCGTCGTGCATTCGCGGTAGCAACCTCAGGACGCCCAGGACCCGTAATCTTAGACGTGCCTGAAGATATCGCCCACGGAGAATTCGACTACGACGCCAACGACTTTTGGATTGATGAGGATACACTCTCCATTCCTTCTCGCACTTCTCGCCCCGGACGGAGTGCAACAAGACAGGCAGCGGAATATCTACGTACAGCTAAGCGACCAATAATGATGGTTGGCGGAGGCATTCATTTATCCCAGGGTTACGATGCCCTTCTGAGACTGGCCGAGCAGGAAAATATTCCTGTTGCTCACACCATGAGCGGAAAAGGAGGCATTGCATGCAACCATCGCCTCAACGCAGGACTTTTTGGACGCTATGATCGGATTGCAAACGACTTAATTGAAGCGTCTGACTGTCTGTTAGTTGTTGGATGTAAACTTGGTGAAATTGCTACTAAACGTTTTGCTCTCCCTTTATCCGGAAAACCTCTTATCCATCTCGAAGTTTGGCCAGAAGAGATTGGACGTACGACACCACCAACAGTTGCCCTTGTTGGTGATGCTGGAGAAGGCCTTACCGACTTAGCTGATGAATTGAATGAGAAATCAGAGCTGAGACGGAAAAACCGTCAAGGCTATTGTGACGAGGTCCAGGAGAAAATGGCCAAATGGGTTGAAGGCGCTGAACCACGCTATGGCTCTGAAGAGCGCCCCATTAACATGGGACGCGTTATCCGGGAGCTAATGAATACTATGCCCGAAGATGGCGTATTAGTAGCGGACGGCGGTTTTGCTGGCCATTGGACTGGACTTCTCTATGACACAAAGAAATCAGGCCGCACCTACGTACCTGATCGTGGATTTGCTTCCATAGGTTATGGCCTACCTGGGGCAATAGGTGCTCAGCTGGCTTGTGGCAAAAGTTCCCCTGTTGTCGCGTTAACAGGTGATGGCGGATTCAATATGACATTGGGAGAGCTTGAAACCGCTCGAAGGCTAAAGCTTGGTCTGACGATGATAGTCGTAAACAATGCAGCATCCGGTTATGTCAAAGCGCTTCAGCACGCGATGTACGGTGGTCGCTATCAATCAAGTGATCTTGAAGAGGTCAATTATGCTGACGCAGCCACCGCACTAGGCTGCGAGGGAATACGTGTTGAAGACCCAGGCGATCTCGCAGAAGCACTTCGACGAGGCATGGCCAATAAAGATCAGCCAACCGTGCTTGATGTGGTTGTTACACGTGACCCAGCGAAAATGCTGCCAGCGGTAGACAGCCGCACAGCACCTATCAAAAAAGGCGATCGCATCGCCTAGTCAGCTAGGAGAAGGTTATGGACGGAGCATTAAAAAATGAGAGTGATGCCATACTGAAAGATCGCATTCGCGCTGCTGCCGCTGACCCTAATCTTGAAACAATGTTGGCAGAAGCTGATATTTCGCCCACCCTACTCACACTGGCACACATATCTGGGGATGATGATTTTTTAGATGAGGCCCGTCCCTACATAGAAGGCGGTTGGAGCTTCATGGTCCATATTCCAGAAGAGCTGGCAACTCGCATTCGTAAACGCTTAGCCGAGGTTTTGCGTGAAATAGCTTCAGGCGATAGGGAAGTAGCGCCTCCACCTTCGGGCAAACGACTACACCGCCTTATGAATGTGGGCGTTGGAATGGAAATGCCATCTTCCTACGTCCCAATGATGGTTGAAGAGATGCAATTTGACGACCGCGATCCACGATCCGTCGAATGGCGCAAAGCAAAGCCCGCTGGCCTAGAAAATTTCAAAATTGTGATTGTTGGGGCAGGACTCTCTGGGCTTGGACTAGCAATAAAACTCAAAGAAGCGGGATACAACTTTACTATCTACGACCGAGCTGATGCCGTAGGCGGAACCTGGTACGTCAACCGATACCCAGGCTGTGGCGTAGATACACCAAACCACTTCTTCTCCTATTCCTTTGAACCAAACCACGACTGGTCCGAACATTTTTCGAAACGTGATGAGCTGTGGGGCTATCAGGAGAGCCTTGCAAACACTTACGGACTTCGCCCGCATATCGAACTTAAAACTGAGGTTTTATCTGCAGACTTCAATGAAAGTTCCCAAATTTGGGTTATTCGAATAAGACGTGAAAACGGCACAGAAGAAACCGTCCAAGCCAATGTTTTTATAACGGCTGTTGGCCAACTTAACACGCCGAATATTCCAGCTATTGAGGGACTCGAAAATTTTAACGGCAGCGTGCTGCATACAGCCGAGTGGGATGACTCTGTATCGCTTGAAGGGCGTAACGTTGCGATGATTGGCACCGGCGCCAGTGGAATGCAAACGGGCCCATCAATTGCACCTAAAGTCAGTAACCTAACAATTTTTCAGCGATCGCCACATTGGGCAATCCCAAATGCGAACTACCACAAGCGCGTTGCTGAGGGCATGAAATGGACTTTGAAGTCCATCCCTTTCTACGCGAAATGGAACCGATTTTTGCTTTTCTGGGCTGGAAGCGATGTCCTTCACGACTCACTGCATATCGACCCAAACTGGTCCTCACCAGATCTTTCATTGAATGCTCAGAATCAGAAATTCCGTGAAGATCTAATCTCCCATATGCGACAAGAGATGGGAGGTAATGAGGAACTTTTATCCAAAACAACACCACCTTACCCTCCTTACGGAAAAAGGATGCTGAGGGACAATCACTGGTACCGAATGCTAGTCCGCGACAACGTAAACTTAGTTACCGAACAAATTACCCGCGTAACAGATTCAGGCATTGAAACGCATGATGGCCAAGAACACACGTGTGATACCATTATTCTTGCCACCGGTTTTCAAACTACTCGGATGCTTGGGCCGCTGGGAGAATCCATACGAAACGAAAATAAGGAAACTCTCCGCCAGAGCTGGAATGAAGATGACCCCCGTGCTCATCTTGGCATTATGAGCCTTCGCTTTCCAAATCTTTTTATGATGTATGGGCCAGGCACGAACCTCGCTCACGGTGGGAGCATCATTTTCCATATGGAATGTCAAATCCGATACATCATGCAAGCATTACGGGAAATGACCGAAAACGGTCACAATCGAATGGAAGTTCGAGCAGAACCTCACGATGCTTACAATGCAAAACTTGATGCCAAGCATTATTCCATGGTTTGGACTCACAAGGGGGTCAACAACTGGTATAAAAATAAGGCAGGGCGAGTATTTGCTAATTCCCCATGGCGCCTGGTTGACTACTGGGCCTTCACCCAAAAACTCAAACCCGAAGAATACGAATTCTCATAGGAGACCAAATTAAATGGGCAAATTAGAAGGCAAAGTGGCTCTCATTACGGGTGGTGCCCGAGGTATTGGTGCTGCAGCCGCTAAAAAGATGGCAGCTGAAGGGGCCACCGTTATGGTGGGTGATATTTTAGAAGCACAGGCCAAAGAAACTGTCTCGGCTATAGTTTCATCAGGCAGTCAAGCAGAATTTACAGAACTTGATGTGACGTCAGAAACATCCTGGCAATCGGCCATCGACGCAACGGTCAGTGCATTTGGTAAGCTTGATATTCTGGTTAACAACGCTGGAATATTTCTAGGTAAAGACCTCCTCGAAGCATCAATGGAGGAATGGAAGCGCCTAGTAGACATTAACTTAACTGGCGTATGGCTTGGAGTGAAATTATCAACCCCGGCCCTTGCAAAAGCTGGGGAAGCATCTCCACAAGGAAGTGCCATTGTTAACCTCGCATCAGTGGCAGGGGTGGTGGGTTCTCAACTCGATCCGCTTTATTCTTTAACCAAAGGTGGGGTCACTCTTTTCACAAAATCTGCGGCTCTGAACCTTTCTAGACGAGGTTATAAAATTCGAGTCAATTCAATTCATCCAGGTGTTATTGACACCGACATGGGCGCCCAAACATTTGTTGCGAGAGCGAACCAAACCCGTTCAAATGATACTGAGAGGGCAAGGCAAATAGCCATCTCAGGACACCCAATCGGGCGTCTTGGGCTTGCTGAAGACATAGCAAATGGCATCTGCTTCCTGGCATCAGATGAGGCCGGTTTCATGACCGGTTCCGCAATGGTTGTCGATGGTGGAATGACTGCGCAGTAAAAACGTTGTTGAAGCTAACGTTCTGCCTCCATCGAAAACCTGAAATGAGTCGGGAAGCTTTCCTGAAATACTGGGAACACGAACATGGCCCCCGCGTGGCTGGGCATTTAAAGGCAATAGGATGCAAAAAGTACGTTCAAGTTCGCAGCATCGAAGGAAATTTAGCAAAAAAAATTGCTAAGTCTCGTGGGGGACAGAAACCATTTGATGGTGTTGCAGAACTCTGGTTTGAGAACCAAGACCAATTCATAAAACATGCTATCACTGAGCATGGAATGGCGGCTGCCAAAGACCTTTATAAAGACGAGCAAAAATTTATTGATATGGCCAACTCAGTGATCTTTCTGTCTGAAGAACAGTTAGTCATTGAGGTAAATTAGCCTTTGGAAAGTCGCCTAATCCAAAAGTAAAAAAATACAAATGGGTAAAATTGGTGAGTGACGCCATGCGTTAAATAGAGTTATCCTTTCCTTGGATAAATGGGAGAGCACTATAAATGCCCGATAAATTTGATCTTATCATTCGCAATGGTTCTGTCGTTGATGGTACAGGATCTCAACCTTTCTCAGCTGATGTTGCCATCAAGGACGGGGTAATAGTAGCTGTTGGTACCGTGGACGGAGACGCACCGCGAGAGATTGATGCGAAAGGCAAATTAGTAACGCCAGGATTCGTCGATATTCATACACATTATGACGCTCAGGCGGTTTGGGACTCCCACCTAAAACCATCTTCTCTTCACGGAGTAACGACTGTCGTTATGGGCAACTGCGGCGTTGGCTTCGCGCCCTGCAAACCAGAAAATCGCGAAAAGCTAATCGAGCTAATGGAAGGTGTTGAAGACATTCCTGGCGCAGTAATGCACGAAGGGCTGGAGTGGACCTGGGAGAGCTTTCCTGAATATCTGAACGCTCTGGAAGCGAAAGCGAGAGATGTAGACGTATGTGCACTTCTCCCACATTCAGCGGTTCGAGTGCACGTTATGGGTGATAGGGCTGTTGCTTTTGAGCCAGCAACCAAGGATGACATCGCAGAAATGCGAGCAATAACGACGGAAGCCGTAAAAGCAGGAGCTTTTGGTATTTCAACCAGTCGAACCACAAGCCATAAAACCCTTGCTGGCGACTACATTCCTACATTACGAGTTTATGAAGATGAGCTACTTGGCCTTGCCGAGGGGGTTCGTGATGCAGGTGGTGGAATGATCGAGGCAGTCTCTGACTGGATCACAGATGCCACACCTGACACAATCAATGCTGAACCCGATCCGGTAGAAGCGTTTGGCATTCTTCGACGTGTGTCAGAAAAAAGTGGCCAGCCACTAGTTTATACGCTTGCTCAACGAAATAACTGGCCAGAAGTATTCGCGAAACTTCTCGAATTAAATCGCCAAGCCTATGCTGAAGGCGTAAATATTCGTCCTGTGTTCCCTCCTCGAGCGATTGGAATTCTTCTTGGTCTCCAGGCAACACAGACACCCTTCTCGGGCTGTCCAACCTTTAAGAAATTGAATGACCTTCCCCTTGAAGAAAAGGTTGAGAAGCTTCGTGATCCTAAAATCCGGTCACAGATTTTGTCTGAAGACCCCGTGAAAGAAAGTACCTTTCCTCTGATCCATCGCATGTCATATGGCTACATGTTCCGATTTGGAAATAAAGATTATATTCCACAAGCAGAGGACTCCGCGTCGGCTATAGCTGAACGAGAAGGTAGAACAGCAGCAGAAGTTGCGTACGACATGTTGCTCGAAAATGACGGCAAAAATTTTATCTATATGCCGATTACTAATTACACTGACTATGGGTTATCTGCTTCAGAAGCGTTACTTAATGAGAAGATGGCAATCATGGGCCTCGGTGATGGAGGTGCTCATGTCGGATTTATTCTCGACGCTGGCTTTCCTACCTGGCTGCTTACTCACTGGGGCAAAAGTACAGGTAAGTTCGATGCACCTGAACTCATCCGTCGCCTAACTTCGGATACAGCAGAAGCAGCAGGCCTTCGTGACCGTGGCCGCATAGCAGTTGGGTTTAAGGGCGATCTTAACGTGATTGATTGGGATGCCTTAGACTTTGAAGCTCCCTATATGATCCAGGATCTTCCAGCGGGCGGTAAACGGTTGATGCAAGGAGCGTCAGGCTACGATTATACGATAGTAAGTGGGGTGGTGACCTTTGAAGGGGGTGCCGCTACCGGAGCTTTGCCTGGCAGATTAGTCCGCGGGATGCAGAATACACCTGCATTGGCTATAGCCGCTGAATAGTTTCACCAGGGACCGATCATAAGTTTGTGAGCTCTTCCTCTACTGGAAACTCACAAACTTATAGAAAAGCCGATGCCCACTCTCATAAGATGGGCAGAAGAGTCGAATAAAAAACGGGTTGATTGTTAATAGGAAAGTACGCGCCACCATAGGCACATTTCCTAAACTATTTGATGTCTTTTACGCATCGAAAACCAATATAAACTACCGCCATATCTCTGGGCTTTGTTGCTCGATATCCAGCTTCCATTTGAGACGAACCATACCACCAAGAGCCACCACGCGTCCCCTTATGGCTATCGTCCGGAATCTCGACCCATTCCCAAACATTAGCCCCCATATCGAACAGTCCATTGACACCAGCCACCGTTTTTCCAGCCTCAGCATGCCCCCTTCCTCTCGATAAAACTGCCGAGTGATCTAGGCCAACACTATTACCGCAATCCCTTAAACAATTTGCGCCACTCGCGGTGTTACCTGTTGGATAACGATACGTATGACCTCTGGAGAATGGCTGGGGCGGTACTTTCCGCATCTCTGTATAAGCCGCCGTGATCCATTCAGATTCAGTTGGCAGGCGCTTGCCTGCCCATTTGCAGTAAGCAAAGGCTTCATCAAAAGTAATATGAACAGCGGGCTCATTTGCCATGCCTTTTACGCCATACGGAGACCGCCAGTTCCAGTCTGCTTTCTTTTCCCATCCAGCGTCATATACTAAACCACCGCCTTCACGCTCAGCTTTTGTCACGAGAGACGTACTCTCCGCGAAACGCGTGAATTCTGAAATTGTTACTTCGGTCAAATCAATTTCAAATGTCCCTATCGGTTGCATCCGCTCTGATGCAACACTTGGAGACACTCCTAAAACGATATTGAGCAGCAAAATGATAATAGAAGCTTTTTGTGGGCTCACGGCGCATCCTATGCTTAACTTTGAATTTAACTTTAGGCTTTATTTCAACACTTAACCCGCTTCTAAAACTCTCTCAGCGATGGCATTTCCACTGGCCCAGGCAGCCTCAATACGCCCCTTGAGACACCAGTCACCACCTAAAAAGAGATTGTCGTTTTCATTTCGAAGAAATGGAGAACCAATTGGTGTCACAACATTTGCATAGCGCCAACGATGAGCAACGGCGTGAAATGCTGAACTAATATCTGCGCCGATCCTATCACAAAGTAAAATCAGAAGGTCTCGTGCAACATCAGGGAGATCTTGCTCCAATCGCTCAGCACTCCATTTAGGACCCGCCTGAGCAACCCAACAATTATCTGCAGATCGGCCAGGTTTTGAGCTATCAAGCGCAATCCACGACAAAATATCATCTGGTTCACGCCGGCTTATAAAAGGTTGTGGCTGATTTGGTTCAAAAGCCGCCATCAGGGTTAAACAAGGCGCTAAAACTGCCCCTGATACGGTTTCATAAAGGGTGTGGTCTTTTCCTATCAGCTTCGCTGTTTGAGGAGCTGGTGCAGTGACAATTAATTTTTCACACTCAAATTCTCTATTTCCAGCTTTAATTTCCCAACCAGAGCTGCATTCTGCGATGTGATCAACCTCTAAACCGGTTTGAACGTCTAGGTCAGCGGCAAGATGCTTAGCTAATGCATTCATACCTGGTGTGCCAACAAATCTTTTCAAATTACTCCCATCGTCCCAAACAGCAGCCCCCCCAGATCTTTCAATTTTCTCTATGAATAAACGAAATTCGTTGCTTTTAGCTGTAAAATACTGAGCTCCATGGTCAAATGTCATGCCATTTTGGGCCCGCCTCGTGGATATTCTACCTCCAACTCCACGCCCTTTTTCCAGAACTAATGGAGCATAGCCTGCATTTGCTAAAGCACGGGCACATGTGAGACCGGCAACTCCAGCACCAATTATAACGATCTTAGAACGTGACATTAGAAAATCTCCAATGAAGACAAGATTGAAGGTATCTTTTGTTTAACCTTAAAAAAACCTGCCGTGGCACTCGGCCAGATATTGGCATCCCAGTCACGCTGCCATTCGCAAAGAGGAATTTCGGCCTCTTGTAAAGCTGGCTCCGCCTTTCGAAGCCAGTCACGTAACGGACCCTCCGGAACATAAGCGGTTACGATTTGCTTGGCGCCAGCCTCCTTGGCCCACGAGGCAAGGATCATGGGGTCAAGACATTCCATTTGGGTGGCGTCAACCTTCAATCTACTAGCAGTATCTGACAATGCTTTGGCTTCAAATAATCTTACATGATCAGCAACAGGTCTTGGTGACCGCAAGAGGCTGCTTACCAATGAACGACTTGAGCATATGTTAAGCATTTCAGGGAGGAATGTTTCTATATGACAATCCTCCTCAGTAATCAGAAGGGCTGATGGCAATTCTCTATTCGGCACCGATGGTTTTCTCAATGGTTGAAGTGCTGGCAATCCCTCGGGTTCTAATGCATCGAGGCTTTGGATATCGGATGCAATCTCACCCTCAGGCGGTGTGAATTTATTGTTAGTAAATTTTGCTATGTTCCAAGCCTTCGCCTCATATGGTTTCCCCCTAGTATGAAGCCCCGCAACCCACCTCCATCCAAGAGTGTTAGATGCAGGATCTCCATCAAGAAGATGTCGATAGAAAAAATCCGCACCAAGCCTCCATGGAAGATGCAAAGTAAAAATCCATATGGATGCGAACCACATGCGTGAGTGATTATGTAAATAACCAGTTTCCGTTAATTCATTAGCCCAGGCGTCAAAACAAGTTATGCCCGTTTCTCCAGATTCCGCACGCGCAAGACGAGCTTCCATGTTTGGATCAGAGTTAACCTCTTCCAAATCCTCATGCACACCCTGAACATATGAATTCCAAATACCAGGGCGCCGTTCAAGCCAACCCTTGAAGTAGCTTCTCCAGAAAACCTCTTGGATAAACTTTTCTGCTCCCTCAAGACCATGTGCCTGACTTGCTGCTTGCACCACCTCCTGTTCGGTAATCAGGCGTCGGCGAACATAGGGAGAAAGTTGCGAAACAAAATTGTGGTTGCCTGTACCCAAGTCATAGTTACGTTTCGAAGTGTAACTTTGCCCCATTAGAGGTACAAAATTTTTCATACATGCAAGAGCATGGGAACGTGACGGCTGAAAGGTTGTCAAATTACAATCCAAAACTTTTTTTTGACATGTGTCAGCAGGTATTATTTACCCAGATGTCCAGTCGCCGCAGCTGGTAAAAAGTTTTTAATATCTGTTTCCTATTTCCAGTAGCCATACTCACAGGGCGGCAGCGATCAAAGCCGTGACCGCGCAGATGGTCAATGGCCAACGTAACTTAGGGTACCAAGTAGGGACCCAACCCCAATAAACTGAAGCGGTGTCGAGAACTAGCATAGCCAAAAAACTGCCAGCCAATCCAAATAAGCCAATATGAATCGGTAATACTAATGCTCCCCAAGCAACCAGCGATGGAATTACACTAACCACTAACCTCGTAACATTTGAGGCCACCTCTCTCTTGGAATTGCCAATACAGTACCCCCAATGCACTCCTCCGAGGAACGAGAGAATGAGAGCTCCATAAGATGTGAGAGCTAAACGCGCGTCTACTACAAATTCCTGCGGGCCAGCGACTATAATTAGCGCGAGGGAGACAAAGGGAATCAGCCCCATTCCACCAAGTATGATCGCAGATTTCGGAGGATTACCTGTCCACATTCTACACAAGCCCTCTGGGGTTTTTAAATTCTTGGCATCACAAAGCTAAACGATGCTTGGTCAAGCCTAACAAAAAATATTCAGCCCTCAATTATAGTAGGTTAGAAAGCTCAGGATAAACATCAAATTGGATTATCATTCGGCATATGAACAAGCGGTGTAAATAATTAAACTCTCGGGAAAAATGTTTGGAGAGTGATCTTGGTAAGCGATATTGAGAGTGGAAAACGCAAAAAACGTGGAGCTCCCCCATTACATCTCTGGGATGACGAGTGGTTGGAATTGCGTACTGAAGATGTAATAGAACCTTCCCTGCCTATTATTGACCCCCACCATCACCTTTGGCACCGACATGATCCCTATCTTCCATCCGAACTCGTAAAGGATTTAACAAGTGGACACCAAGTTCGAGGTTCCGTTTTTATTGAGTGTGGATTCATGTATCGAACTGATGGTGATGCAGCCTTTGCGAGCATCGGGGAGGTAGAGTACGTCAATGGAGTAGCTGCCGCTTTTGCTGCCGGTTATTATGGCAACTTGCACGCGTGTTCCGGCATTGTTGGAAAAGTAGATCTCACAATAGGTTCTCGTGCAGGAGGCGTCCTGGAAGCTTGCTTAGCACGTGCTCCAGATCGATTTCGCGGCATCAGGCAAATGGCAAGTTGGGATGCAAGCCCCGAAGTCAACATGCTCATGCACCCTCCCCCAAAAGAACTAATGATGGACAAACGTTTCCGGGAAGGGTTCGCAGAACTGGCCCCTCTCGGCCTAAGTTTTGATGCCTATTGTTATCATCCTCAACTGCCAGAATTGATCGATCTTGTTGATACCTTCCCTAATACTCGTTTCATTATTAACCATATTGGTGGGTTACAAAGGGTTGGTCCTTACAGGGAAAGCCTAGAATCAAATTTTCTTCATTGGAAAACGAATATTATCTCACTTGCTGAGCGCCCTAATACCTATGTCAAAGTAGGAGGAATGGGTATGCGCGGGCTGGGATTCGATTTCGTAGACCGAGATTTACCACCAACTTCAGAAGAACTTTCCAAAGCATGGCAACCATTCGCTGAAACTTGCATAGAGGCCTTCGGACCAGATCGAAGCATGTTCGAGAGCAA
>VMCJ01000162.1 GCA_008081395.1 Rhodospirillales bacterium
CATGGATAGCTGGGATCAGCTAGCGCGACGCGATCACCCGCCTCGAAACAGGCTAAGAAAGCGAGGAGGAAGCCAGCAGACGATCCAGTGGTTACTGAAATTCGTTCCTGACCGACATCAACTGAATACGCGTCTAAATATTCCCGAGCTATTCGCTCCCGAAGAATTGGACGCCCAACAGCGTCGGTATAACCAAGAGTGTCTTCTTCAAGAGCACGAGCCGCTGCCAATCTTGCACCTTTTGGCGCCTGAAAACCTGGCTGTCCAACCTCTAGATGCAAAATTCCTCTACCTTGTGCCTCAAGCTCAGCGGCTGCCCGCATGACTTCCATGACAAGAAAAGAGGAAACGTTTCCACGTTTTGCATGTTTGAGTGCCATAGGCTTAAACCCTTAATTCTCAAAGAACGCTAATAGCTGTCGTTGACGACTTAGAACCACCCGCATACGTTCACCAATAAGGATGGGTCAAGGCTAGATCGGCATGAAAATCTATAAGCATCTGGCAATAGTAGCGCTAGCAACCTGGGTTGCATTAGCCCCTAATCACACCAGTGCTGGACCCGCAGTTATACGAGACGCTGAGATAGAAGATATTATCAAGGGCTATATGACGCCCCTTTTACAAGCGGCGGGAATAGCCCCCGGTGCAGTCAGGTTAATATTAATTAACCAGGAGGATCTGAACGCCTTCGTAGCCGGTGGCATGAATATTTTTGTTTACACAGGCCTTTTGAGACAAGCGGAGAGTGCCGACGAGGTAATTGGTGTCATTGCTCATGAGATAGGTCATATTGCCGGCGGCCACATCGCCCGACTTGGTTCCGCATATGAAAATGCGTCAACACAAGCCATCGCCACTGCAATTTTAGGTGTGGCGGCAGCAGTTGCGTCAGGTCGTGCCGATGTCGGTGCTGCTGTTGCTGCTGGGGGCCAATCAAGCGCGATTCGGGGTGTACTTGCTCACACGCGTGCTCAAGAGTCGGCAGCTGATCAAGCAGCTTTTCGATATCTGGAGACAACAGGACAATCGGTGCAGGGCCTAATTGACATGCTCACCCGTCTTTCCGACCAAGAGCTTCTATCTTCACGCCACCAAGATCCATATGTTCGCACTCATCCTTTGAGTCGAGATCGACTAGAGACAACCAAAGCTTTTCTAGCTCGAAGTCAGTACAAAGGTATAAACACTGGAACAGCTAAGCAGGGAAGGTTCAAACGGATGCAGGCCAAGCTTGCTGGCTTTATTGATCCTCCAAGCACAACACTGTCTAAATATCAAACAGACGATCCCATCGATCGTTATGCGCGGGCGATTGCTTATTACCGTCGCGGCAATCTCGAAAAAGCTATTCCTTTAATTGATGGGCTGATTGCCAGTTCTCCAAAAGACCCTTATCTCCATGAACTAAAAGGTCAGATATTAATGGATAATGGCCGAAGCATTGAGGCAGAAGCTTCTTATGACGCAGCCCTTACATTGAGGCCTGGAGACCCAGCAATAATGCTTCCTGCGGCTAACGCAGTCCTTGAAGGCCGGGGCGATACCGCAAAAGCTATAGAAATTCTTCAGGATGTTGTTTTTCGTGAACCACGCAATTCTAGCGCCTGGCGTCAACTAGGTATCGGTTACGGGAAAAAGGGAGATATAGGACTGGCAGCAGCAGCTTTAGCAGAATCAGAGATGCTTAATGGGCAAAGAGATAATGCTGCATTGCAAGCAAAGCGAGCACAATTTCATCTTCCAAAGGGATCCCCTGGATGGCTTCGCGCAGAAGATATTCTGAGGGCCGTGAGTAAAAATAGTGAGAAAGAAAAACAGTAACGTGAGCTTAATGCTGAAATACTTTCTTACTCTAAAGTAGGGCTATCAAAATTACTTATTTGATAAGGGGGAAGGATTGATGTCCATGAAAATCCAACGTCTAGACGCTCCATTTGGCTGCGAAGTGCTTGGCCTAGATATCAATAGTGGGGTTTCAAAAAATGACTACCTTCAGGTACGAGCAGCATTTGAAACCTATTCAGTAGTTGTTATCAGAGGCGCCCCCCTCTCAGATGCCTCACAAATTGAATTCTCAGAAATGTTTGGGCCTTGTGAAAAAACATTAAAAGGCAACCCGGCGGCTGGGTCCGTTTTTGCGCGACAATCTAATCTCGACATAAATACTGGAGATCAAATTCCGGCAGAAGATCGGCGTATGTTTTACCAAAAAGCAAATATGCTTTGGCATGCGGACTCGGCATTTAAACCCAGAGCTTCTCTTTGCTCCATTCTATCGGCAAGGATTATTCCATCTGCAGGTGGAGCAACCGAAGTTGCTTCAACACGCCTAGCGTATGATGCTCTTGATGAAAATTTAAAAACTACGATCGATCCCCTAATAGCAGAATACTCTCTCGTTTGGTCACGTGGTCTTATTGGCTATGAATTCAATGACGAAGAACGTTCCACCATGCATAAGGTTCGCCATCCTTTAGTGCGTGAGAACCCCGTAAACCAAAAAAAATCAATGCTAATCGGCGCCCATGCAATGAATATCGAAGGCTGGGAACAAGCCGATGGATTGAAATTGCTGAATGAACTCTTGAGCCACGCGACACAACAAAAATTTTGTTATCGTCACGAGTGGCAAGAGGGAGATGTCCTCATCTGGGATAATCGAGCATGCGTTCACCGCGCAACACCCTATGATTCAAATGCGGAAAAACGCTTGATGCAACGAACTACAATTGGGGATTTGAGTGAAGAGGCATTCGATCATAAAGCTGTTGCTGCCTGAAAATTTTTAAAAACAAAAGTCATCAAGTGCGGTACAAAAATTGGCTTTGTTCTTTACAAGCTAATCCAAAATTACGTGAGGAGTGAAACGACTATCATCTGTCGTAATTCTGCCCGTGTCTTCCCGAATTCCAAGACCCACTGGTTGGCTTGCAACTAGCCAAACACCCATTACTGGATGCATCTGATCGAAAGCAGGAAGAGGGGCAAGGGTCTGCAAAATTGAACCCTCTGCACCATATGGGCCACTTGCGGTTTCAGCACTGCGCCCATCTTCGAAAATTTCGATGTTCGCTCCTTCGCGAGAAAAAAGCGGCTTACGGACAAAATTTGGGCCAAGCGCATCTGAGTCCACAGCATCCTCAAAAAACGCAGGCAATAAATTGGGGTGTCCTGGCGCCAACTCCCAAAGGTATGGCAACATACCTTTGTTAGAGAGAATAGCCTTCCACGGCGGCTCAATTACTTTCATACGAGACCGCTGCAAATGTGCAGCAAATTCGTCGGCCCAAATCCATTCCCAGGGATACAGCTTGAAAAGATTGTAGATGCTGCGGTCCTCACCATCTACAAAGCCACCTAAGTCTGTAAGACCTATTGCAGTTATTGGCAAAAGGTAAGGGTTCAAACCCGCTTGTTCCGCGCAATCTGCTAAGTATTCAATAGTACCCAGGTCTTCCTCAGAATTTTCTTCACAAGCAAGATGCAAAGGTCCTTCGATTCCAAAGGCCTCAAAAGCCTCTATCAAAGTTTCATGTATTGAATTGAATTGATCCGCATCTCTCGGCAATTGATCATTTTTTTGCAGGTCTTCTAGCCAGCGCCATTGAAAAACCGCAGCTTCATAAAGAGCTGTGGGGGTATCTGCGTTGTACTCCAAAAGTTTTGCCTTGCCGCCAGACTTTCCGGCATAGCTAAAATCCATACGGCCATACAGATTTCGGGCTCTATATTTCCATGACTGTTGAATATAGTCCCAAAAATTATTTGGAATTTTTAGTCTTTCTAATACCTCATCATCACGACATGCACGCTCAACAATAGCAAAACACATCTCCTCGAGCTCTGCAGCAGGCGCTTCGAGATCTTCTTCAATTTCTCCTAGAGTGAAAGAATAATAGGCATCCTCACGCCAATAAAGCTCGCCCCCAGGTGTATGGAAGCGAAACCCAAGTTCTTCGGCGACATTACGCCAGTCAGGGCGCTCATCAACTTTTATTCGTTTCACTTAACCACCGAAGCTACGAATTCCAGTGGAACGTCCAGTACGGCCAAAGCCACCGCGAGCCATCAATCGGCCTGCTGGTGGACGGGCCGCTTTGCTTTTTGCAACAGATACTGGACCAGTTTTGGCATCAACTGCTGCCCCTGCAGCTGTGCGCGCTGTGCCCGGCTTTGATCCAGTATAAAGCGGCTGCGTAGCAACCGGTCCACCCATTGCACGACCCATCATCCAGCCTACCATCAGTGGCATCCAAAGGCCTCCACCTGTAGATGCATGCTGGGTCGTCTGATTGTCACTATTTGTACCAGGCTGCACTGTATCTTTATTGCCCATAGAAGCTGGTCTTTGACAGGCTTGAGGGCCGTGCTCTGCTTCGCAGTCAGCAAGTGTTTGATAACGCGGGGCCACGCGAGCGTGTTCTTGCTGAGCAGTGGCAAATTGAGCCTTACAATAAGCTTCCGTAAACTCCCCAGAAGTAATGCACCCATCAACAGTGGCAAACTGGAATGCATCCAATTTTTCTTCACAGCCAGTGAGAGCAAAAGCGGAAACTCCTACGCCCATAGCAATCAGGGTCACCTTGCGGGAGCGCTTTCGCGAACTTACGAGGTCTATATCTTTCATTGCCGGTCCTCATAAAGAATTACTAAACACTTACTAGAAATAGGGCTAACGCTGAAAACTACCAGAAGATTTAATATTGGGTCGCCAGAGTTATGCCACAAAAATTTCTAAAGTCTAAATTTGGGGGACTTTATCAGCCCAAGGCATAGCTTTTTCAAATGCTGCCGATGCCTGAAGCACTTCTAGATCTTTCATCCGTGGTCCAACAATTTGAAGACCAACAGGTAAGCCATTTTCTGTGAACCCGCATGGAATTGAAGCCGCAGGATTGTGGCTCATATTGAAAGGGTAGGAAAACTCCGCCCATTGGACCCAATCCCATGGATGTTCAGGCCAATCTTCTGGCATCAAACGATCTGCGGGAAAGGCAGCAACAGAAACAGCTGGGGTAAGAAGTAAATCATATTCCTCAAAAAATCGGTGTATCGCCTCAACGTAAGCAAGCTTTCTCACACGCATCTCAACATAATCGGTAGCAGAATGGTTAGCCGCACTCTCAATGCAGGCCACTAGACCAGGGTCCATCTTATCTCGCCATTCAGGAAAATATTTTCGATAACCTAGTTCATGAGCCGCCCAGAAGAAGCGAATGAGTTCGGGACCCTGAGGACCCCACATCGGCTTAACCTCCTCTACTGAAGCGCCCATGTCCGAAAATACTTTTGCACCCGCCTCTGCCAAGGCTGCAACTTCACGATCAACCCTCGCGTGACCAAGATCTGAACTCCAGGCGATACGCAACCCCTTAACTGAGGCAGTATCTAGTGCTCTAGAATAAGCAGAAGGAGGGGACTCCAGGCTGTAGTGGTCCCATGGATGAGGACCCGACATTACCTCCAGCATGAGTGCAGCATCACTCACAGTACGCGTCATTGGCCCAATGTGGCTCGTCTGATCATTTGATGGAACTGGCCAATTCGGAACTCGCCCAAAACTTGGCTTGAGTCCATATATTCCACAAAAGTGCGCCGGCATTCTTACAGACCCAGCTCCATCAGAACCTTGATGGAGTGGCCCATAACCAGCAGCAGCTGCTGCACCCGCTCCAGCAGAGGATGCTCCTGCGTTAAGACCATGAGCCCAAGGGTTATGAGTTATCCCGGTCAAAGGGCTATGGCTAACTCCCTTCCAACCGAATTCACTTGTCGTGGTCTTTCCTAAAGGAATCGCTCCGGCTTCTTTCAGCCTTTGAACAAAGGGGGCGTCAGTATCGGGCTGACGTCCTTTTTCGATCCATGAACCACGCTCCGTAGGCATGTCACCTGTAACAGCTAGGTCCTTTATGGTCACAGGTATTCCAAATAGTGCTCCTCTTGCTTCTCCACTGGAAATTTTAGCTTCTGCATCCTTTGCAGAATTTAAAGCACGCTCAGGATCAAAATATGCAAATGCGTTAAGGGTTGGTTCCAACCGCTGAATTCGATCAACCACAGCCTGCATCACCTCAACAGGTGATATGCGCTTGGCTCGTATCATAGGAGCAAGCAAACTTGCTGGAAGAAAACAGAGATCGTCGTCAGTCATCCCGTAGCCTCATCACATCAATTTGATATCAACATAATGGGCGCGTTAACTTCGAAGTCGCAAGTAAAAGCTTTGATAATCAATAAAGAGTGAGTGTTTTATGCCTTAATGGCCTTAGGGACTCAGAAATTAAATTAGTGCAATCCACCGTTTATATATTTTGTAAATTTGGACACCCGATGGCCTTAATTAATAATCCCCTTGCCTATCAAAATGAAAATGATTGCGGCAATACCAATGATCAGCGTTACTAAAGTGAGCCGTTTTTCTATGAATTGACGGATCTGCTCTCCAAAACGCCAGAGTAGTGCTGCCTCGATTAAGAAGCGGCCTCCGCGCGCGAGAAAACTAGCTATGACAAAGCTTCCTAGGTCCATCGACATAGCCCCAGATGCTATAGTCACAACCTTAAAGGGAAATGGAGTGAAAGCAGCGAACGCCACAATCATAAAACCTTGCTCTGCATAGAGAAGTCGTAAATCAGCCATCGCAGCTTGCCCACCGTATATACCTAGGATGGCCTGCCCTATGGTTGCAAAAAAAAGAGCACCGATTGCATAGCCCGCGACACCGCCCAAAACTGACCCCAAAGTACAGATGCCTGCAAAAGCAAATGATTGTGCTCGGCGGGCGAGGCACATTGGAACAAGCAAGACATCGGGGGGAATTGGAAATATTGAGCTTTCAGCAAAAGAAATAATGAACAGCCATATTTTAGCTGCTGGGCTAGCCGCTTTTGTTAAAGTCCAAGCATATAATCTTCGAAGCATTAGGCCGCTGACCTTTCGTCAGATGGATCAACCATCGCTGCTGCTGCTGCTATTACTTCGGGCCCAGCATATTCTTTTGTGGCATTCTCCGATAAATGACGGCGAAAAGCGCGAGCTCCCGGACGCCCTTGGAAAAGACCTAGAATATGGCGTGCGATAGCCTGTAATCGATCTCCTGCTGTAAGCCTGTCTTCAACATAAGGAAGCAATTTCTCAATGACTTGCTCAGGTGTTTTTACAGGCGATAGAGACTGGAAAAAAGTAGGGTCTACTTCAGCTAGTAGCCATGGTTGCTGATAAGCCAAGCGACCAAGCATAACGCCATCAACACCCCCAGCTATCTCAGCAACTGCAGTATCAAGATCTGAAATACCGCCATTTAAGATGATCGTCAGATCTGGACGTTCGCGCTTGAGTTGTTGAACTAAGGGATAATTTAATGGTGGAACATCTCGATTTTGTTTTGGGCTTAAGCCTTTCAACCAAGCCTTTCGAGCATGAACTATAAACACTTGGCAATCGGCTGCTGCAACAGTCTCTACAAACTCAAAAAGCCTCGCCTGTTCATCGTCATCATCAACTCCCAAGCGGCATTTAACTGTGACAGGAACCCCTACCACATCTTGCATCGCTTTTATGCAATCAGCGACTAGTTTTGGCTCTCGCATCAGGCATGCACCAAAAGCCCCCGATTGCACTCTGTCGCTAGGACAGCCACAGTTCAGGTTAATTTCATTATACCCAAAGCTAGCCCCAATCTGAGCAGCAATGGCCAATTCCTTTGTGTCTGCACCACCAATTTGCAGAGCAACCGGATGCTCTGAGGCATCAAAGGCCAGTAACCGCTCTCGATCACCATTGAGAATAGCGCCCGTAGTTAGCATTTCCGTGTAAAGGATAGATTGGCGCGTTAGGATACGATGAAAGAAACGGCAGTGCCGGTCAGTCCAATCCATCATCGGCGCTACTGAAAATGCTCTGTGTTTTGCAATAGGATCTATACTCATGGAGATCTTCTGCCTGCAAATTTCATGGTCGACAAGAATAAGTGTTAGATCTCTCTTAGGAGGAGCACTTTGACTAGCCCCAGTATTTTAGAAGATCAGCGCTCTCTTATTGCTTTTTTAAGCAAACCCGGAGTTCTCAGCGAGAGCACTCCACATAAAGTTGATACCCTTGGTGCGGTAGTTTTCCTCGCTGAAGACAAAGCCTTTAAGTTGAAACGGGCTGTTTCGTTTAGATTTATGGACTTTGGTAACAGGAGTAAGCGCGACAATGCTGCCAAGGCAGAATTAATCCTTAATAGGCGAACAGCAAAAACGCTCTACTTGGGCCTCACGCCCGTTTATCAAATTGGCGAGTCTTTTCATTTGGGAGAACTTTCTGAAGAAATTGACCCTGCCCTAAATGCTGTAGCGCATCTTGTAACCATGCGCCGTTTCAAGGATGGACAAACTTTTGACCAGCTTGTTGATGCAGGAGAGCTGGACAGTGTACTGATTGATCAACTTGCCGACACCATTGCTGATTTCCATGCCCAAACACCAGCTACTTGCAAAGACGCTGCGGCAACGTCTTTGACGTTTTCAGCGCGCCGGACAGCCAAAGATCTTCTAGATGCAAAAAATCTCTTGGGAGAGAATTCTACTATTTTGGTTGGAAAGATTGAGGATGCGTTAGCTAGGTATGAATCTGAGATAACTCATCGTGGAGCAAATGGAAGCGTAAAAAGACTTCATGGCGACCTGCATTTAGCTAACGTCGCTCGAATCAATAACTCCCCAGTAATTTTTGATGCTCTAGAATTCGACAATGACATGGCCACTGTCGATGAACTACATGACTTAGCGTTCCTCATAATGGATCTGTGGGCGAGGAATGCTCATTTTCTAGCCGCAAGAGTATGGAGCCGGTATTTAGCAACTAACGGAAAATATGAAGGACTCGCATTAGCTCCTTTGTTCATCTCTATGAGAGCAGCCGTTCGAGCTAAAGTAGCACTTCATGCAGTAGAGCATTCGAAAGGGAAGGATAGAGAAAGTAAACTCTCTGAAGCTAAACACTACGTCCAGACAGCTCTAAATGCATTGGCGAAACCAAAGCCACGCTTGATCGCGATTGGTGGACTGTCAGGATCAGGCAAAACAACTCTAGCTCATGCTCTAGCTCCCTTGCTAGCGCCAGCAGTAGGAGCGGTTCACTTAAGGTCAGATGGGATCCGAAAGAGGCGAGCAGGCCTGCATTTTAACGTAAAATTACCTAAATCAGCTTATTCGTCTTCCGAAAACAAAGCTGTGTATGAGACCCTTATTAATGAGGCAAAAGCAGTTCTTCTTCAGGGAAGTCCTGTTATCGTCGACGCTGTATTTGCTAGATCAGATGAACGAAAAGCCATTCAGCAAGTAGCGGAGCAGCTAAACCTTCCTTTTAACGGATTTTGGCTAGAAGCAGATCTTATTGAAAGGCAACAACGTATCGTTGAACGAAAAGTTGATATCTCAGATGCAACACCCGCTGTTGCAGCCCGACAGGAAAATTATGAGCTTGGACACATTAACTGGCAGCGGCTTAATGCACTTGAAAGCCCTTTAGCGGTTGTAATCGAAGAACTTAACCTTCAAGGGTAGCCCACCTCCATTAAACAAAGTCCTTGCGCTGGCGCTGTTGGTCCTGCGGCAGAGCGATCTTTTGCTCTTAATGCCGTTAATACTTCATCTGGCGACCAAGCCCCTTCACCAACCTTAACTAAAGTTCCTGCAGTGATTCGAACCTGATTATGCAAAAAGGATCTCGCTTCAACATCAAGCCAAATTTCATCTTCATGGCTGGAAACTATGAGGTGGTCTAATGTCTTCAGGGGAGACTTTGCCTGACACTGAACCGCACGAAAGCTGGTAAAATCGTGGTGGCCGATAAGAAAGTTCGCGGCTACTTGCATCTTGGACACATCTAACGGCTTACCAAAAAACCACACTTGACCCCGAGCCAAGGCTGGTGGGCTTCGTCTATTTAGTATCCTGTAACGATATCTTCGGCGAATTGCAGAAAACCGTGCATCGAAACTCTCTGAAGTCTCGACCGCATCTAGAATTGAAACAAGGTGTG
Organism: Rhodospirillales bacterium; assembly: GCA_008081395.1. GTDB lineage: Bacteria > Pseudomonadota > Alphaproteobacteria > Bin95 > Bin95 > VMCJ01. The sequence continues at coordinate 10,030 of VMCJ01000162.1, forward strand.
GTCGGAGATGAAAATTACATCCATCACGCAGGTTTTTTATAGGCAAGGGTTGATCTAAATCGAAGTGTGCCACTTGCCCGACTGCGTGCACACCCGCATCTGTTCTACCCGCCGCCTGAACACGAGGATGCTCCCCTGTTAAACGCTCCAGAGCGGTCTCAATCGCTTCTTGTACTGAGATCCCATTAGGTTGACGCTGCCAGCCAACAAAAGCTGACCCGTCATACTCTATCGTTATTCGGTAACGCGGCATTAGCGGGTAAAAACGTTGCCCGCCAGCATTGGATAGCCGCGGAGGAATGATGAGGCGTCCATCATAGCTTTCCCTGGTCGCTGTAGAGCCTGAATGCGAATTGCACCCCGTCCCGTACCAACGAGTAGTTTGTCATCTAAAAGACTACCAGGAGAACCTTCGGCCGCCTCCAAACTACATGCTCCTATTTTGAATTCTTGACCAGAAAACCTGCTCCAAGCCTTAGGGAAAGGGCTAAGAGCACGAATATGACGATCAATCTCAACGGCCGGCTGGGTCCAATCTATAAGGCAATCGTCTTTATTCAACTTTTGAGCATATGTAATCCCAGTAGAGGGTTGAGGAGTTGGTTTTACGGAACCCTCCTCCAAACCGGCCAAAGTTGGAACTATAAGACGCGCGCCAATCTCAGAGAGCCGATCATGTAACTCACCACCAGAAGTTTTACACCCTATTGGCGTTACTTCCGTCAGCAACATTAGACCGGTGTCGAGACCTTCATCCATCGCCATCGTAACGACACCTGTTTCGGAATCACCTGCCATAATAGCCCTCTGAATAGGCGCCGCACCGCGCCAGCGTGGCAATAGAGAAGCATGGATGTTGACGCAGCCAAATTTTGGGGCGGTCAAAATAGGTTCTGGCAGAATGAGGCCATAAGCAGCGACAATCGCACAATCCAACCGCAAATTTGAAAACTCTTTTTGCACTTCTTTGTTACGAAGTGACTTCGGGGTCCGCACCTCAATTCCAGCTGACATTGCCGAAATATGCACAGCCGAAGGCTTAAGTTTTTGTCCTCGTCCCGAAGGCCTAGGCGGTTGAGTGTAAACAGCCACTATTTCATGACCAGCTGCGATTAACGCCTGCAGCGCCGGCACTGAAAAACTCGGCGTTCCCATGAAGGCAAGGCGCATTTTTTAATCCCTCAGCGTGCGCTTTCCAGCTCGTTGCGCCTTAAGTTTCTTCATTTTTGTTAATGCCATGTTTCGTTTGAGCATCGAAACGTGGTCAATGAAAAGGATACCATTGAGATGATCAATCTCATGCTGAACACACCTAGCCAAAAGGCCATCAGCCTCTTGTTCGCGCTCAGTGCCGGTTTCATCAAGATATGTAAACTTGACCCTCTCCGGCCTCTTCACATCATAATAAACGTCGGGAATTGATAGGCAGCCCTCGCTCATAACGCACATTTCATCAGAAAACCAAGTAACCTCTGGGTTAACCAATTTCATAGGATCTGGTTGGTCACCTTCCCGAGCAACATCTATCACAACAAGGCGACGTTCATCACCAATCTGAGGACCAGCTAAACCAATACCTGGTGCTTCATACATAGTCACCAGCATTTCATCTAGCCGACGTCGTACCGAATCATCAACCTTATCGATTGGCTTGCAGCGAGTTTTAAGGCGCCTGTCCGGAGCGATCACGATTGGTATAGAGCTAACCACTACGTAATCCTCTTCCAATAACTGTCTTTGATCGAAATCTTGCCATCACGAAAGCTATAAATGTCAGTTCCTCGTACATCAATAATTTGGCCGTTTTTGTATGCTCCAGTCGCCCTAAAACGGCCAACAATGTGATTGTCCCCAAACATTAATTCCGTTTCGGAAAATCGGAGGCTTTCTATTAACTTTGCCCTTGCTTCAAGAGCGCCACGAACAGCTTCCTGTCCCTTTACTACGCGACCATCTGGTGTGTCAGGACCTTCATGTAACCGCCATTCAAAATCATCGGTTACTTGCCCCAGAATGCCATCAATATCACCACTATTAAAAGCCTTACCGAAAGCCTTCAGAACAATAATGGCAGCATCACGGTCAATTGCGCTCATTTCAGACCCTCCTTATGCCTCGTTTATTTATAAGATGACCCCATCCTGAGAGGTCAAGCCATTTGAATTCTTTTGGAAAATTGTCTTTTATTCCGAACGGTCAGATTTTTGTAAAAATTTAGAGTTCTTCCATGCGATTTTTGATTGCGTTAGTCCTCACAGGTCTCTTGTTTCCTGCAGCTGCACGTAGCGAATGTAAAGTCGCTCCTCAGCCTAAGCTGCTCTCGACACCACTGGAAATTGAAACGTCGAGGGGAAAGCATAAACTGATGGTTGAATTGGCCGTGGAAGAACAAGAACGAGCATGTGGCCTCATGCAGCGGCCAAGACTAGACCCCTCATCTGGAATGCTTTTTAAGCAACGCAAGATAGGGCCAGCCTGGTTTTGGATGAAAAACACGCCAGAGCCGCTCGACATGTTATTCCTAGATACAGACGGCAGAGTGCTTAAAATAGAAAAGCAAACCATTCCTTTTACAACCAATGTTTATGGAACATCGGAGAATGTGGCTGCGGTTTTGGAGGTATTAGCAGGAACGGCCGCAAGGCTTTCGATAAAGCCCGGCGACCGCGTAATCCACTACTGGTTTGAAAGTTCTAAAAACTAGCCTTCTTTGGAGACTTCTTCGTCTTCAGCTGCAGGCTCTTCAAGGAGTTCATCCAACGCAGGAGCATCTTCAGAATTCAAATCTTCATCGAATTCAAAGCCATCATCTCGGCTTAAGACGTTTTCACCGCGCGCTTGCGCCTCTGCTTCGTCAGCCGTACGAGCTACGTTAGCCGTAACGGTCACGACCACCTCAGGGTGCAACCGAACGCGAACGCCATGCAAACCAAGCGTCTTAATAGGTCGCTCTAGCTCAACCTGTCGACGGTCTACAGAAGTGCCCGCCTCAACCATAGCTTCTGATATATCACGACTTGATACTGACCCGTATAGCTGGCCGGTATCGCCTGCTGACCGAATCAATACCACGGACATATCGTTCATCTTTCCTGCAACGGCTTCGGCTTCTTGCCTGCGCTCCAGGTTTTGGGCCTCTAATTGAGCCTTCTGCGTCTCAAAGTAGGCAATATTATCTTTGGATGCCCGAAGTGCCTTTTTCTGAGGCAGAAGGAAATTCCTGGCATAGCCATTCTTTACCTTTACTACGTCACCCATTTGGCCGAGCTTCTCGACCCGTTCTAACAAAATAATGTCCATTAGTTCTTGCTCCCGATGCCCGTCACGTGGTGCGGATCAGCGGATTATGTATGGCAACAGCCCAATATGACGGGCCCGCTTGATTGCTTGTGCAAGCAAACGTTGTTTCTTCGCCGAAACAGCGGAAATACGACTTGGAACGATCTTACCACGTTCAGTCAAGAAACGCTGAAGCAAACGCACATCCCGAAAATCAATTGCGGGAGCGTTCGGACCCGAGAATGGGCATGACTTTTTACGTCTAAAAAATGGCCGGCGGCCACCACCCATCGCCATCAGGAATTCTCCTCTTCACTGGTGTCGACGGAATCTTCCTCAATCTGACCCCGCTCATCATCGCTGTCGCCGTCCATATCATCGTCTCGATCATCACGAGAGCGACGACGGTCGTCACGATCACGACGCGACATCATCGGTGAAGGAGCTTCTGTCACTTCATCTAACTTTACGGTCATGAACCTTATGACGTCTTCAGACAACCGCATCTGACGTTCTAGCTCATTTACCGCATCGGAATTAGCCTCAACGTCGAACATGACGTAGTGACCTTTTCGATTCTTTTTAATTCGGTATGCAAGGGACTTCAGGCCCCAATGCTCACGCTTGAGGACCTTGCCCCCATTCTCTTCGATAAGCGTGGCATAGGTGTCTGCCAAGCCTTCTACTTGAGCAGGAGACATGTCCTGCCTAACAATGAATACGTTCTCGTAATAACCCATAACCGGTTCATACCCGCGTATGGTTGGAAAAAAACTGACACACGGCCACGCGAAAAACCGCGGGACCGAACGGCCAGCGAAGAAGGCGCTGTTATACAGATGCCGCGGATCAAATCAACCCGCTTATTACATATATGTCGTTTTTGAGCTATTCATCGCGACGATTTGCCGGTGAGGCCTTGGCCGACAAACCGCGAACAGCTAAGTAATACGGTAACAAAAATTCCAAATGTTAGTCCATGTGATGCCATATTTTTGCGAAAAGTCATCATAACGTGTTTTTTATAAGAAACTTATTGGAGTCCCATGCATAAAACCCGCTACATCCTTTTCTCCAAACTTGTGGCATTAGCTGGATTTATGATTTTAGCTGATACAGCGAATGCCGCTAATCCAAAATCTTTGGGTCGCTTTCGAGATTGGGAGGCATATTCTGCAGAAGAAAGAGGCAGCAAAATTTGCTACGCGTTAACGGCACCAAAAGAATCTCAAGGCAATTACTCCAGGCGCGATCCTGTTTTTTTGATGGTCACGCGCCGACCGGCTGATAATGTTTACGATGAAGTAAGCGCAATTACCGGTTATACCTATCAGAAAAATAGCAATCCCACCCTATCGATTGGCTCTAATCGGTTTGTGGCAGACGCTGTAGGCGATGTTGCCTGGCCCAAAATTCAAGATGGGCAAAAGCTCATCTCTAGAATGACGGCCGGCAAGACCCTAGAGCTAAAGGGAACTTCATCACGCGGCACATTAACCAAGGACACTTTCTCTCTCCGCGGATTTACCGCCGCTCTTAATGCGGTAGCTAACGCATGTCCGAAACGCTAACCGATCTAGTTGGGCTCGACAGAGAGTCCCTCGCTAATTTGTTGGAACCGCATGGCCTAAAAGGGTACCGGATCGGACAAATTTGGCAGCAAATATATCGTTTAGGCGCCCTAAATTTTGACTCGATGACAACAATTGCCAAATCTGCAAGGCAGGGTTTAGCGGAAAAGTTTTTTGTTGGACGGCTCGAAATTGAAAGCTCTCAGACTTCAAAAGACGGCACCCGAAAATGGTTATTCAGACTACATGACGGTTCTCTCGTAGAGACGGTATTCATACCTGAAACTGATCGAGGCACGCTCTGTGTTTCGTCTCAGGTTGGTTGCACTTTGAATTGCCAGTTCTGTCACACTGGAACCCAGAGGTTGGTACGAAACCTCTCCTCACAAGAAATACTTGCGCAAATTCTGACCGCTAAGGATGAACTTGAAGACTGGCCAGCTCCTCGGCCAGATAGAAAACTAACAAATATCGTGCTCATGGGCATGGGCGAGCCACTCTATAATTTTGATAACGTTAAGCAAGCAATGCTAATCGCTTTAGACCCTGAAGGACTTGGGTTTTCGAGGAGGCGGATCACACTCTCTACAGCCGGAGTGGTGCCAATGATTGTGCGCGCTGGCGAAGAAATAGGAGTAAATTTAGCTATCTCGTTGCACGCAACCAATGATGACATTCGAGATAAAATAGTCCCAATTAATAAAAAATATCCCCTTACAGAGCTTCTAAATGCCTGCCGAGCCTACCCAACATTGAATAATGCGCGTCGAATAACTTTTGAGTACGTGATGCTTAAGGACGTTAATGACAAAGATGAGCACGCTTATGCTCTAGCAGATATGCTGAAAGACATTCCCGCGAAGATAAACCTTATTCCTTTTAACCCGTGGCCGGGCGCGGTTTTTGAACGATCGACAAAGGACCGCATCCATCGTTTTGCTGGGATTTTGATGAACGCAGGCTACCCAAGCCCTGTTAGAACTCCAAGGGGTGAAGATATTCTAGCGGCATGTGGGCAACTAAAATCCGCGACAGAAAAAGTTCGTCGTGCTCGCCCCGGGGTTTCTGCCGCTTAACACCAGACAACCGCAAAGCCATTCGTACACACTTAAGTTTAAAAAATTTGGTTTTCTTTGAGTTCGGCGAAGCAGCGAAATCAATGAATACTGACTGTACGTTGCAGTTCAAGATATCCGTAGTAGATTTTGATAATTAACTGCAACAAGAGCTGACTCAAATGTCTTTCAATGCCGAATCCGCAATGCGCGTAAACCCGCCTGCACCCGCTCAATCTTGGAAGGGGTTCCCAAAATACAATTTTGTAGGAGGGCACAATGATTCTGCCAGCATACCAGCTAAGGAACTTGCAGTCTCGGTAACATCGATTCTTAACCGTGAGGGAAGTGACCTCGCTACATATGGTCTCCAAAGTGGACCACAAGGCTACACGCCATTCCGAGAGGCTATTGCTTCAATGCTCAACAGACGAGCAGGCATGCGCGAGGACGCAAACTCCATACTGGTGACATCAGGCTCGTTACAAGCTCTTTCGCTAATCTTTGACTTATTCCTCGACCCTGGTGATGTAGTCCTGCTCGAAAAAGCTTGTTACGGAGGTACCCTCTCGCGCCTGAGAACTCGGTCGGTTGAATATGTTGGAGTTGAACTTGACCAGGAAGGCATGCGAGCAGATTCCCTCGACCAAGCCATCCGTCAGGTCAAAGCCAAGGGCAAGCGCCCCAAAATGATCTACACAATCCCAACAGTTCAAAACCCAACAGGACGCGTGATGTCTGAGGCGCGTCGGCATCAAATCATAGCAGTTGCAAAAGAACATGATCTGCCGATTTTCGAGGACGATTGTTATGCCGATTTAATTTTCGCTGGGGGCCGCCCTCCAGCCATTCGTGCGCTGGATGATGATGGGCGCGTCGTCTATTGCGGATCTTTTTCTAAATCAATCGGACCGGCTATACGGGTTGGCTTTATTGCTGCTGACTGGCCTATTCTTTCAAGGCTTCTAGCACTGAAAACTGATGGTGGAACTGGAGCCATTGAACAGATGGCTCTTTCTGAATACCTGGGTGAAAAATTTGATGCCCATGTTGATAGTTTGAACAAAACTTTAAAAACCAAAGCTGAGGCAATGGCTGATGCCATCGATGAACATTTTGGTGCTTCTGCTGAATTTGAGAGGCCCAAAAGCGGTATTTTTCTCTGGTTAAAACTCCCTGATGCAGTTGATACCTCTCGTCTCTACCAAGTGGCTAGCAGTGAAGGGGTGGCAATCAACCCTGGGGCGGACTGGTCCACGGAGGAAACCTACGGCAAAAAACGCCTCCGGCTTTGCTTCGCCAATCCATCAGTGGAGAATATCAGACAGGGCATTTCAAAACTTGCGGACATTTGCCACCGCGAATTTGGGATTCCACACCACAGCTCTAACACGCAACGTCAGTGAACGTCATGCAACAGAAGCGATTTGACCTCATAGTAGCGGGTTCCGGGGCAGCTGGGCTTTCAGCAGCCGTTACAGCAGCCGAAGCCGGTGCTCGCGTAGCTCTCTTAGAACGGGCGCCCAAAGACGAGAGGGGAGGAAATACTCGGTATACCGAATCATTTTGGCGCATGAAGTCCAAAGACGAAGTAGCTGATGATTTTTCCCAACGCCTTGCCGAAAACGCAGGAGGCTGGCTTGATCCCGAAGTAACGAAAGATTGGACAAGAGACAGGGATGACTGGCCAACTATTTTGAAAGCACACCCAGCCCTTGGCCCAGACTTGATCCAAACTTGGGGAGAATATGCAGGCCCAACACTGCGCTGGTTAGAAAGTCAGGGGGTTAAATTTGACTTCCTTCCAAATTATTTCATCACAGTATCCACAACTCGTATGTCACCAGTTGGTGGTGGCCGTGCGATCGTGGAAGCACTTGCAACGCGCGCGGAAGAATTGAAAGACCGCATTTCTTATATGTATGAAACTGCAGCTGAACTGTTGATCCAGGATGAAAAGGGCCACATCCAGGGTCTTATTGCAAAGAATTCAAGCGGAAAAATCAGCCTAGAAGCTCCAAGTGTAATACTTGCAACCGGCGGCTTTCAAGGTAATGCAGAGATGATGGCACGATACTGTGGACCTGCGGCCCAGTGGACCCGTCCAATAGCTCGAGGTGGGTATTATAACCGCGGTGAAGGAGTAGCGATGGGGCTTCAGGCTGGCGCAGCGCCAGCGGGAGATTTTGGTAGCTTCCACGCTCAGCCAGTTGATCCGCGTTCAGGAGAAGCCGAGCCGGTGGTTTTAACATACAGCTACGGGGTCCTTTTAAACAGGGAAGGCAAGCGCTTCACCAATGAAGCACCCGCAACAGTAGATGCTACATACGAGGCCACATCTCGGGATATTTTACAGCAAAGTCAAGGGGTTGCGTGGGCAATAGTCGATGGCCAAATAGATGATGTACCAAATTGGCGGAAGGCGGTGCGCTCAGATCAACCAGAAATAGTTGCGGATACATTAGACGAACTTCTAGCTCAAATTGACATCGACGCGATGGAGGCCAAACGCACTATCTCAGCTTTCAATAACGCATGCCCTGATCCAACGGGGTTCGATCCAATTAGAATAGACAACCTAGCTATCACAGAACTTTCGCCACCAAAAACCCATTGGTCCCGGCAGATTAAAAAGCCACCCTTTCGGGCTTGGCCAGTTGTATGCGCCACTTGCTTCACCTTCGGAGGTCTGAAAATCGATTCATCAGCTCGGGTGGTTGATCATAATGGTAGCCCAATTCCAGGGCTTTATGCTGCTGGTGAAACCGCTGGGATGTATTATAGAACCTATACAGGTTCCACCTCTGTAATGAGAGGTTGCGTCTTTGGTAGAATCGCTGGAGCACACGCAGCCCGTTCAGCTAACCAGGGGGTGGCATGACCAAACGCATAAACGGTCTCCATGAGATAATTTATAACTACGACGCGCTTCTAGTAGATCTCTGGGGTTGCGTGCACAACGGCGTCCAAGCATACCCTCAAGCCATTGATGC
>VMCJ01000144.1 GCA_008081395.1 Rhodospirillales bacterium
CTATCAAGTTGAGAGGCTCGGGACAGAACCCGGCTTACAGGCCGTCTGACGCCTTACAAAAAGAAATAAGAACAAAACAAGAATACATGCTTTTTTGAGTGTGTAATAATTAGCCAATTCAAGTCTCCTTAAATTTAAATCCGAATTTTATCTGCGAAAAACGTCGATTATTGACTTTTTTTCTTGGAATGTGGGTCATAATCCCATATTGTCCTAATTCAGACCATTTAGTCCCAAATAAGGATCTTGATTGGAGCGCACGTAAGCAACCCAAAAAGATCCGCGCAAAGGAATTGGTCTTAAGAGGGAGGCATAGACGCCAGTGTTCTACGGAACGCACATCGTCAATATCGACGCGAAAAGTCGCGTATCGGTCCCTGCGCTCTTCAGGAATCATATCCTCGCGGGCGCGCCCGAATTCAACGGCATTGCGGTCTTTCCCTCTCTAAAAGCTGGTGATTCAGCTTACATGGCTTGTAATCCAAACTACCTAACCACTCTCGATACCCGCATTCGTGAAGCAGACATCGATCCAGATGAAGCAGATGCGATAGCCGCTGCTATTTTTCCATTTGTTGAAATGTTGGCATTTGATAATGCCGGTCGGATATCAATCTCCCAAACCCTTAAAGCGCGGCTAGGCGTCGATAAGCAAATAGCATTCGTCGGTATGGGAAGTGATCGTTTCGAACTATGGCATCCTCAAACACATGAGGCACAGGTAGCGCCGGAGGGTGTAGCCCGTGGCTCTAATGCAATGTCGGTATTATTTGATCGCAAGGTAAAGCCGAAGGCGCTTCAACAATGACAGCGGATAGGCACATCTCCGTATTACGGGAGGAAGCGGTAAGAGCTTTAGCCCCAGAACGGGGCGGAGTTTTTATCGATGCGACCTTTGGGGCAGGCGGATACTCAATGGCTCTCCTTGAGAACGGAGCCAGTCACGTCTTAGGCATCGATAGAGATCCAAGTGCAATCAATGAGGCTCAAGAGTGTATCAGCTTGAGTCATGGAAGATTGCAATTAGTGCAAGGAAATTTTTCTGATCTCCATGAACTTGCCGTCAAAAATGCTGCTCATCCTGCTGATGGCATCGCTTTCGACTTCGGTGTTTCGTCCATGCAGCTAGATCGGCCACAACGAGGGTTTTCTCTCAAATCGGATGGCCCGCTCGACATGCGCATGGGGCAAAATGGTCCTTCTGCTGCTGATTTTCTCAACACCGCTGAGGAAAGAGAAATTGCGCGAGTAATTCGCCAATATGGAGAGGAGCCAAGAGCCAATCGCATTGCCAAAAAAATCATTGAATGTCGCAAATCAGCCCCCCTCACCCGCACCTCACAACTAGCTGATGTAGTATTGACAGCAATCGGTCGGCGACCAGACGCTCGCACTCACCCAGCAACTCGCACGTTCCAGGCTATCCGAATACATGTGAACGATGAGCTTGGCGAAATTGAACGTGGACTTCGCGCTGCAGAAAAAACATTGCGTCCAGGAGGTCGCCTGGCGGTTGTATCTTTTCATAGCTTGGAAGATCGATTGGTAAAAAAATTTCTCAGGGCTCGCTCGGGCCTTGTGCCAATGGCATCACGCCATGATCCAAGCGCATTATCTCACGATCGCAAAACTCCAAGTTTTCGGCTGCTCTCTCGCAGACCAACACTCCCATCAGAAACTGAAGTTGCGTTCAATGCGCGTGCGCGCTCCGCGAAGCTGCGAGCGGCTGAACGTCTTGATTCCCCCATATATTATGAAACAAATGTTGGAGAGGCCGCATGATCCGACACGCAACCTTATTTTGGGTCACTGTTGGCGCTCTTTTTCTGGGGGGACTAACCATTGTTGGTCATGAAGTTCGAGATCGCGACCAGACGTTAAGAGAACTCCACGGTGCAATAGAAAGAGAAAGAGAAAAAATACATGTCTTGAGAGCAGAGAAAGCATACCTCTCTAGTAGTGAAGTCATAGCTCGACGAGCCTCTTCTGAACTTGGAATGATTGAATTCAAGGCAACTCAAATAATTAAAATCGCCGACTTACCAAAACACATTCCAGAGCCAGATCTTGATTTTACTCTGCCCGATTATTCCACACCCTTACTCTCACTTCTCGCGCCTGAAGGTGAGTTTGATAGCGCTAGCAGCAGCTTTGCCACAGCGTTGACACCTGATTGGCCAACTAACGTCAAATTTAGCAGGTATTCGTCAAGAACAACTAACATTACAAGGCCCCAAAGCTGATGACTTTCAAGGTCGTCCAGCCTGCAGGACGGTCAGCTGAGAAAACAGCGGGCTACAGGATAAAAGTGCCGCAAAAATTACACTTACCTGTAAAAATTAACCTATTTCCTTCTCGGCCAGACGCCGAAGAAGCCAGTCGCAATCGTCTCTTTGCGGTGGGGGCCATTTTTGCGGTCGCTTTTCTAGTGGTTTCCCTAAAGTTGATTGATGCCTCCATATATGCACCACAACATAAGCTATACCTTGAGCCTTCAAGGACTATTGCAACACTTCCAACCAAGCAGCAACTTCGCGCTGACATAGTTGACAGAAACGGAGAATTGATAGCTTCAAGTCTGCCAATAACCTCTCTCTGCGCTAGACCAAAACTTATTCGAGATTTTTCAGCTGCAGCATTTCTCGTTGCGGATGTCCTTCCAGAAACAAGTGCTGCTGCAATACAAGCAGAATTGGAACGAAAAAAAGATTATGTATTTCTAAAGCGCCACATAACGCCTTCTCAGCATAAAGCATTGCTAGGACTTGGTTTACCTGGTCTCTGTTTTGAAAAGGAGCAGCGTCGCATCTATCCCCAAGGCCCCCTTGCCGCTCATGTAGCAGGTTTCACCAATATAGATGGAAGTGGTCTGGGGGGAGCAGAACTTTCCTTTAATGATGTCTTACGTGAACGTGAAGAACCTCTCGCACTTTCAATAGATCTTCGAATTCAAAGAATCGTTCGTGATGAAGTGCGATTTGCAATCGAAAAATTCAGTGCGATCGGTGGTGTTGGCCTCATGATGGATATTCACACCGGTGAATTTCTGGCAATGGTATCGCTGCCCGATTTTGATCCTAATGATGTAGGGAGCGCATCAGAGGACAGTAGAAGAAACCAAGCAACTCTTGGCACCTATGAAATGGGCTCTACGTTCAAACTTATAACTGCTGCCCAGGCATTGCAGACTGGAGAAGCAAAACTCAACTCGATGTTCGATGCAACAAAACCACTGAAAATTGGTCGCTTTCGCATTCGAGATTACCATCCACAAAATCGCTGGCTATCTCTTGAAGAAGTGTTGATACACTCCTCTAACATCGGTGCCGCAAAAATTGCTGAATTAGGCGGTGTCGATCAGCAAAAAGCATTTCTGCATCGACTTGGGATGCTCAAGCCCGTCTCGGTTGAATTACCCGAAATCGGCACCCCCCAATTACCAAGACGCTGGAGTGAAACCTCCATGCGAACCATTTCGTATGGGTATGGGATTTCCGTGACACCAGTTCATGTTGCTTCTGCGATTTCAAGTCTTGTGAATGGCGGCACTCTTTACCAACCAACAATTCTAAAACGATTAAGAAATGAAGCCCCATCGGGAAGAAAAGTTATCAGTGAAGACGTGAGCAATAAAATTCGATGGTTAATGAGGCAAGTTGTTGTTAACGGCACGGGATCAAAAGCTGACACAAACTTTTATCCTGTTGGAGGAAAAACAGGATCTGCAGAAAAGAGAACGAAGGGCGGATCAGGCTATGATAAAAATTCCAACCTAGTGTCCTTTGTCGCGGCCTTTCCTATTCACCGTCCACGATATGCGTTGCTTGTAATGGTTGATGGGCCCAAACCCCGCAAAGATACTTTTGGATTTGCTACAGGGGGCTGGGTAGCCGCTCCAGCAGCACAAAAAATTATTGAACGCGCTGCACCTACTCTCGGATTGGCCCCGGTTGGACTAGACGCTCCGGCACGATCAACTCCAATTCTTAAAATCGCCAAGCACAAAGCACAAAGATCATGAGCTCTGGTATAAATATTCGTGATTTTACTGGTTTAACAAGTGATAGCCGCAAAGTTGTAAAGGGGGGACTATTCGCTGCCTTAAAAGGTCAGAATTCCGACGGCCGGGACTTTGCTAACCAAGCTTTGCAAAAGGGTGCCATTGCCATTCTGACCGATATGCGGAGGTGTCCAGCAACATGGCCACAAAATCTGCAAATTTTTCAGGATCCAGACCCACGTGCTTGTTTAGCAAGATTGGCCGCCGAATTTTATGGCAAGAGGCCAGAAATTTCTGCTTTGGTGACTGGAACAAGCGGGAAAACATCAACCGTCGAATTTGCTCGGCAAATCTTGTCCGCAACAGGCCGACCAGCTGCCAGCATTGGCACACTTGGAATTATCACCCCTAATTCTAGCAATCTTGGGGGTTTAACTTCGCCGGACCCTGTAGACTTGATGGCAACCCTAGCTGAACTAGCAAACAGTGGCTTAACTGCTGTTGCAATAGAAGCATCCAGTCATGGTTTAGATCAAAGTCGCTTGACCGGAGTCCAGGCAGAGATTGGTGCCTTTACGTCATTTAGTAGAGATCACCTTGATTATCATTTTACTGAAGAAGCTTACCTGGACGCAAAACTTAGAATGTTCTCTGATTCAATGGCATCTGCAGGGATTTCAATTCTCTCTGCTAGCGTATCAGACATCCCAAAAATAATGCGGGCAGCGAGCCGTCATACTGTTTTAACTTATGGTCGCAGCGGTCGTTTTTTGCGCCTAAGGGATGTAATCCCTGAGCAATTTGGTCTCATTTTAGAAATAGAGGGACCAGATCGCGACCATCGCATCAAACTGGATCATTTCGCGACCTTCCAAGCTGAAAACGCCTTAGCAGCAGCAGCCATAGCAATCGCCTCCGGCGCCGACGCCTACGATTCAATACAAAGCATTGAAAGTCTTAAGCACCCACGCGGTCGCATGCAGCGAGCAGGGTCTACACAACAGGGCGCTCAGGTATTTATAGATTACGCACACAAGCCCGGTGCTCTTCAAGCAGCTCTGCAATCCGTCAAAAGTATCACGACTGGACGAGTGACTGTAGTTTTCGGTTGCGGAGGTGAGCGTGATTTTGGCAAGAGAGCTCAGATGGGCGAAATAGCCGCTCAACTGGCCGATCGCATCATTATAACCGATGATAATCCTCGCTCTGAAGACCCAGCCGTCATTCGCAAAGCAATTCTAGAGGGGGCAAAAGGTGCAGAGGAATTTGCTGATCGCAGAACTGCAATTAAATCTGCAGTTGCAGGCCTCCAGGCTGGCGATACCCTTCTGATTGCTGGTAAAGGGCATGAACAGGGGCAAATCTTCGGCAAAGAATTGATACCTTTCGACGATCTGGAGGAGGCAAAAGCCGCTCTTTGCAATGTTTCTAATGAAAGTAACAGCATATGAGAGAGCCCCTTTGGACTTCCGAAGCAATTTCAGTCGCCACTAATGGTCGAACCACTGGTTCGTTCTCAGTCAACGGAATTTCGATAGATAGTAGGCAGCAACTTCATGGTGGTCTTTTCATTGCAATTGTCGGAAATCGGTTTGATGGCCATGGTTATGTTGAAACTGCTATTAAAGCTGGAGCAGCAGGCGCTATGGTCCATGAGACACCACCTGGCATGTCTCCTAATGATCCACGCCTAATTTTTGTAAATAATACTTTTACGGCTCTTCAGGATCTTGGCCGAGCAGCCCGCAGCCGATCTAAAGCCCATGTAGTGGCAATCACAGGCAGTGTAGGCAAAACAGGCACGAAAGAAATGTTACGCGCTGGCTTTGAATCAATTGGACCGTGCCATGCGAATGAAGGGAACTTAAATAACCATATAGGGGTTCCTTTATCCCTTGCACGGATGCCATCAAATACAAAGTTTGCAGTCTTTGAACTTGGAATGAATCACAGTGGTGAAATTTGCGCTCTCTCAAAATTAGTTAACCCCAATACAGCTATTATTACCCGGATCGCACCAGCCCATATGGAGTCGTTCAGCTCTATAGAAGCTGTTGCTGATGCTAAAGCTGAAATTTTTGCGGGATTAACTCCTAAAGGCACTGCAATTTTAAATGCTGACGATCCATTAACAGAACGTCTCACAGCCTCTGTTCCCACCCATAGCAAAACCTTTCTATTTGGTAAAAATGAAGGTGCGAATGTAAAACTTCTATCTAAAAAACTATTCGAAAATGGCTCCCAAGTAAGCGCGCAAATTTCCCAAAAGCCCATTTCTTGGGAGCTTAAACTAACTGGTGCGCATTGGGTTCAGAATAGCTTAGCGGTAGTTGCTGCACTGCATATCGCGGGTGCTGACCTTCCAATATGCACAAGAGCAATCTCGCAATTAGAACCCCTGAAAGGCAGAGGCATCCGCCATCGCCTCTGCGGCATAGATGTAATAGATGAGTCCTATAACGCTAGCCCTGCGGCGGTGCGTGCGGCTTTCAAAACACTTGCGCTGTCAAAACCCAACCCTGGCGGCAAAAGGGTATTTGTACTAGGCGACATGCTCGAGCTGGGAGAGAGTGCAGCTGCGGATCATGCCGAACTTGCAAAAGAGTTTTTGGCATCTCGTCTCGACCGCGCGCATGGAGCTGGTCCTCTTGCGCTTAAATTTCTAGAGGCATTACCACCAAAATATCGCGGAAAATGGGCAATGAATTCTGACGAGTTAGCTAGCGAGGTCGACACCCTAGCTGATGCGGGCGATGTAATCTTGGTCAAAGGATCCTTTAGCACGAATATGTCAAAAATTGTTGCAGCTCTGGAAGCACGGCAACTTCGAGCAGAAAGTCAGACGCATGCTGTATAATCTTCTCCCAGCCTTTAGCGATGACTTTCAGCTATTCAATCTTTTCCGTTACCTAACTTTTCGCGCAGCTGGTGCGGTCATCACTGCGATGGTCATTAGTTTTGTGCTCGGCCCTTTTATTATTCGCTCTCTCAAAGCAAGACAGAATGAAGGACAACCAATACGTGAAGACGGACCTGAGGGGCACCTTCTGACAAAACGCGGCACGCCGACCATGGGCGGTGTAATGATCATTTTATCGCTTACTGTTTCTACGTTGTTGTGGGCAGATCTTTCAAATTCGTATGTTTGGACTGTTCTTCTTGTAACCGGAGGCTTTGGCCTAATAGGCTTTGGAGACGATTATCTGAAAATTACGAAGCGAAACCCAAAGGGCCTATCCAGCAAATTCAAATTCCTAGCACAACTATTAGTTAGCGCTGTGGCGGCTATCGTAATTGCATCGTCCACTCCAACACACCTGAGTGAAGGGTTGGCGGTCCCATTCTTCAAAGATCTCCTACTCGACCTTGGTATCTTTTTTATCCCATTCGCCATGATCGTAATGACTGGCGCTTCAAATGCTGTAAATTTAACCGACGGCTTAGATGGCCTTGCAATTGTGCCAGTGATGATCGCTGCTGCGGTTTTTGCCCTTATTTCTTATCTTGCTGGGAACATAGTTTTCTCTGACTATCTCCAAATACTTTACGTTCCTGGTGCAGGCGAGTTGGCAATATTTTGTGCGGCTTTATGCGGCGCAAGCCTGGGATTTCTCTGGTTTAATGCTCCCCCTGCCATGATCTTTATGGGAGATACAGGAAGCCTTGCTTGTGGCGGAGCGCTGGGTGCCATCGCTGTTGTAGCGAAACACGAAATTGTCTTGGCAATTGTTGGGGGACTTTTTGTTCTTGAAACGGTTTCAGTCATTGTCCAAATCATCTCATTTAAACTCACTGGCAAACGTGTCTTTAGGATGGCACCTCTTCATCACCACTTTGAGCAGAAAGGCTGGGCAGAGCCAACAATCGTAATTCGCTTTTGGATCATAGCCTCCGTTTTAGCTCTCGTAGGGCTCGCAACCCTTAAGTTGCGGTGAAACAAAATGATCGACTTGTCACACCTTAAAGGAAGGCGTTACGGAGTTTTCGGTCTTGGTCGGACTGGCATGGCTGCAGTGAGAGCACTAATCGCAGGAGGAGCAGAGGTTGTTGCCTGGGACGACAACAACGATCTCCTAGAAATTGCATCTCGAGAAGGTGCTGAGACAGGAAACTTCATGACTGCGCCTTTAGCTTACTTAGAAGCTATAGTCTGGAGTCCAGGAGCACCGTTTCTAGCCCCCAAACCTCTGCCAGCTGCAAGTGCAGCTAGACGTCAGGGAGTACCACTAATATCTGATGTGCAATTGCTTCTCGATGCTAAGCATGGGGCCCGCGTGATTGGGGTAACCGGCTCTAATGGAAAGTCGACTACAACAGCACTCATTGGGCATATTCTCCAAAGATCTGGCAGAAAAGTTGCCGTTGGTGGGAATTTAGGTCCCCCAGCACTAGGTCTAAACCACTTAAGTGCAGACGGCATCTATGTCCTAGAGCTCTCTTCTTATCAACTCGAATTAACACCTTCTCCCAATTTAGATATCTCCATATTCTTAAATTTAGAGCCTGATCATTTGGATCGTCATAGTGGATTGCACAATTATGCTGCTCAAAAACGACGTATCTTCATTGGCTGCAAAAGCGCAATAATAGGTACCGATGACCCCCATGGTCGATGGTTGCTTGAACGTTGCAAGAAGGATTTTCCTTCTACTGAAATTTCAACTAATCACCTACTAGACAAAGGTGTATCTATTAACAACGGCTGGTTATGTGAAGATGAGCAACCTGTTTTTGCTTTCAATTCTGCAAAAAGCCTGAATGGGAAACATAATCAGCAAAATGCTGCCGCGGCCTATGCAGCGGCCCGCAATCTAGGACTATCGACGCATGAAATAATCCCATCACTAGAGAATTTTGATGGTTTACCTCACCGGCAAGCATTAATCCGAAACATCGATCGCATTACTTATATTAATGACTCAAAAGCAACGAACTCAGCAGCAGCAGCCCGCGCTTTGTCTAGCTTTGGAAGAACTTTTTGGATTGCTGGCGGGTTACCTAAGGATGGCGGTCTCAAAGGCATCGAAGAATGTTTAAAAAACGTTGTAAAAGCGTACTTTTTTGGTCAGGCGGGTAATTCATTTAAAAACCAGCTAAGCCAAATGGCCCCAAGCATTCCTGCCTCTGAATATGACACAATGGATGAGGCGCTTGCTGCAGCTCATAATGATGCCCATAGAGATTTTGAAGATTCTGTTATCCTCTTATCCCCAGCATGTGCTTCGTTCGATCAATTCAATAGTTATGAACACCGCGGAGACGTATTCACTGACTTAGTTTCTAAGTTAGAGGCCCCTCGATCTAATGGGGCGGCAGCATGAACGGCATAGCGCGTGGTGATAACAGTATCGTTGGTCGTTGGTGGTGGACAGTGGACCGTAGTCTATTAGTCGCTCTTTTAACTCTCATGGCAGTAGGTCTTGTACTAGTAATAATAGCTAGTCCTGGCGTTGCAGAGCGTATAGACGCCCCAACCTTCCATTTCGTTAAACGCCACTTAATGCTTCTACCAGTCGCAATTATTTTGATGGTAGGTTGCTCACTCTTGAATCCAAGACAAACCCGACTTCTTGCACTTGCTGTTCTTGCTGGAGCCACTCTTGGCCTTATCGCAACATTATTCATTGGCTCTGAAATCAAAGGTGCAAGGCGTTGGATTTCAATTGGTGGTTTTTCGTTGCAAGCTAGTGAGTTTGCAAAGCCTGCCATGGCGGTTCTTGTAGCTTGGATGTTAACGCAGTTCCAACGCAAAGGGCTAAAAGGCTACCTAATTGGTGCAGTTTTTATCTTTGGAATTCCTCTAAGTCTTACAGCAATCCAGCCAGATGTGGGTACTAGTTTGGTTATGTTAGCAGTGTTAGGCGCACAACTTTTTGTTGCCGGCATTTCACTTTGGGCAGTTACTGTGTTTTTAGGAATAAGTGCTGGAGGTTTCTGGCTTGCTTATTTGTCGGTTCCTCATGTGACAAGCCGCGTCGACCGCTTTTTAGATCCAGCAACTGGCGATACTTATCAGATCGATATGTCTCTAAATGCGTTCCACACTGGTGGATTAGTTGGTAGAGGGCCTGGTGATGGTGTTGTTAAAAATGCGCTACCTGACGCACATTCTGACTTCATTTTTGCCGTAGCCGGCGAAGAATTAGGATTAATTGCTTGTTTAATAATTGTTGGAATTTTTGCCTTTGTAGTATTGAAGATCTTTGTTCGCGCTCTGTCCCAAAACGATCTGTTCACCATGCTGGCTGGCTCTGGCCTCGCCTCGCTTTTTGGTGCACAGGCACTTGTTAATCTTAGCTCTACATTGGCTTTAATTCCCACAAAAGGCATGACCCTGCCATTTATAAGCTATGGAGGATCCTCTCTTTTTTCTTTGGCAATTGCGATGGGGCTTGCGTTAGCAATTACTCGGCGCCGCACTGGCCTTGAGGATTCAAATGAATGAGTAAACCGTACAATGTCGTCATAGCTGCAGGTGGTACTGGCGGTCACGTCTTTCCAGGAATTGCAACGGCCGAAGCCTTAAATGCTTTGGGTCATAGCACAATTCTTGCCACTGATAGTCGAGGCAAGGCGTATCAGGGCAATGTGAGAAGAGAACTAATAGCTGCATCAAGCCTGAGAGGTGGCGCCTGGCTTAAAATAAAAGGTCTGCTTTCAATAATTCGCGGCATTCTGCAAGCTTCCCTACTCCTTCACCGTGAGAAGATAGATTTGGTTATAGGCTTTGGCGGTTTTCCAAGTCTTCCAACATTGATTGCGGCAAAATTAATGGGATGCCCAATCGTTCTTCACGAGCAAAATGCAGTCCTTGGTAAAGCAAATAGAATTGTGGCGAAATTTGCACAAAGTATTGCTGTAGCATTCGAAAATGTACGTTATGCAGATTCAAATAAGACAGTTTTGATTGGCAACCCAATTCGGGCTGAAATCGCAGATTCAAAAAACCAGACATATAATGCCCCTTCCGCAAATGGCCCTATTCGAGTCCTAATTTTTGGAGGCAGCCAAGGCGCCAGAGTTTTTGGAGATCTTATTCCCACCACAATGCAACTTCTTCCATACGAATTTCGCAAGCGTATTAAGGTTGTTCAGCAATGTAGGCCGGAAGACATTGCCCGTGTTAGGGCAGCTTATGTAAACGCAGAAATCGAAGCTGAAATTGCTGAATTTTTTCACGATATGCCTGAACGTCTCGAGGCGGCGCATATAGTGATTTCAAGATCTGGCGCCTCAACAGTGGCTGAGTTAACTGCAAGTGGGCGGCCAAGTTTGCTAATTCCATATGCTGCAGCCACGGATGATCATCAAACTGCAAACGCTGAAGCACTTACAAGCAGGGGTGCGGCTTGGTGCATTTCAGAAAATGAAGCCTCAGCTGAGCAGCTGGCCGAAAAACTGAGCAAACTGTTCAAGCATCCTGAAAAACTATCAAACGCAGCCAACGCTGCAAAAGCTGCCGCGCGCACAGATGCCGCAGTTGCGTTGGCTAACTTTGTTGAAACGATACTGAAAACCAAACCGATTAATCCCCGTCAAAGAATTGTCAGGGATAACGTCTCATGAACCGTATCCCATTTGATATCGGTCCCATTCATTTTGTTGGAATTGGCGGCATCGGAATGAGCGGAATTGCCGAGGTTCTTTGGAATTTGGGATATAAGGTCCAGGGCTCCGATGTTTCGAGTGGTGCCACAGTTGAAAGATTAAAAAGTCTTGGCATCCCAATTTATATAGAGCATGAGGCTGCTAATATTGGTGAAGCAGCCGTGGTTGTTGTTTCTACAGCCATTAAGGCTGGGAACCCAGAAGTTGATGCTGCAAGAGCTCGCCGTATCCCAGTTGTAAAGCGTGCGGAAATGCTGGCAGAGCTAATGAGATTAAAATCAGCTATCGCTATCGGTGGGACCCACGGGAAGACAACTACAACATCGCTAGTAGCTGCAGTTCTTGATGAAGCAGGTTTGGACCCAACAGTTATAAATGGCGGGATAATAAATGCCTTAGGCGCTAATGCTTACCTGGGCGGTGGTGATTGGATGGTTGTCGAGGCGGATGAGAGTGATGGCGCTTTTCTGAAATTGCCCTCCACCGTTGCGGTCGTGACAAATATTGATCCTGAACATCTAGACCACTGGGTAGATTTTGAATCAATCCGCGCTGCATTCCGGACCTTTGTTGAGAACATCCCATTTTATGGATTTGCCGTTGTATGTGCTGACCATCCAGAAGCCCAAAGTCTGACCGCACTAGTGCGAGATAGACGAATAATTACCTACGGATTTAATCCGCAAGCAGATATTAGAGCTGAAAACGTAAACCTTGGACCAGAAGGCGCCCAATTTGATGTCGTGGCTAAACTGCCGGGTTCTCGGGAAGTGATCCGTATTGAAAACCTAATATTACCTATGTTTGGCAGTCATAATGCCCAAAATGCTCTGGTTGCAGTAGCAGTCGCCCTCGAACTTGGCATACCGCAGCAAGACATTAGAAAAGGCCTTGCTAAATTTAAAGGTGTCCGGAGACGCTTTACTAAAGTTGGAGAGATCCAAGGCATTACTATTATAGATGACTATGGACATCATCCAGTGGAAATTGCCGCTGTATTAGCTGCAGCACGAAGCGTAGCTAAAGGCCGTGTCATTGCTGTAGCACAGCCCCATAGATACAGTCGTTTACAGGATCATATGGAAGGCTTTTGTACGTGTTTTAATGATGCAGATCAGGTCATCGTTGCACCTGTTTATCCTGCAGGCGAGAAGCCAATAAGCGGCGTTGATCATAATACTCTGGCTGATGGATTAATTGCTCATGGCCACAAAGAAGTTAAGACAATTAATGACCCATCTGACCTAGCAGGACTCATAGCAAAAAATGCCACCTCTGGTGATTATGTTATTTGTCTAGGTGCTGGGACAATCACCCAATGGGCTGGACAGCTCCCCAATGAGCTCGAACAGATCCTTGCGCCATGATACAAACTGAAACTTCTAGACTTCAGAAAGTAATTCCACCAACTCGCGGTAAAGTTACTTTAGAAGCTCCTCTCTCTCGCTTGACATGGTTTGGGGTTGGTGGGCCCGCAGATGTTTTATTTCGACCTGCCGATATCGATGATCTTCGTAGCTTTTTAGAAAACCTCGATCAAAATATTTCTGTGTGGCCGCTTGGTGTGGGTTCTAATGTCATAATTCGCGACAGCGGCATCGAAGGAGTGGTGGTACTCTTGAGGGGCCCATTCACGAAAATTGACGTTGAAGAAAATTTAATCGTTGCCGGAGGGGGCGCACTTTCAGCTAATATAGCAATAAAGGCTGCAGATACTGGCTTAAAAGGACCCGAATTCTTGTCGGGAGTACCTGGCTCTGTAGGTGGAGCAATCCGGATGAACGCAGGGGCATACGGAACGGAAGTGAAAGACATTTTAAGTTGGGCAGAAGTTATTACTCGCACTGGGACCGTTAAACGAATTTCTGCGGCTGAACTTGGATTTTCTTATCGCAATAGCAATCTACAGCCAGATGATATTGTTGTGAAAGCTGCCTTCAAGGGCACTAAAGATAACCCAAATAATATCCGTGCTCGCCTGCAAGATTTTCAAAAACAAAGAGAAGCCAGCCAGCCTCTCCGCACTCGAACTGGTGGGTCAACTTTTCAGAATCCTGCAAAAAATAAAGCTTGGGAACTTATTGATGCTGCTGGATGCCGGGGACAACGCGTCGGCAAAGCATATGTTTCCGACAAGCATTGTAACTTTATCATCGCTGAAGAAGGCGCGAATGCTAGCGACATTGAAACTTTGGGAGAAGCTGTGCGCCAGAAAGTTAAAGAACAGTTTGGTGTCATTTTAGAGTGGGAAATTAAACGAATAGGCAGGGGGACAGCATGCTAGTGAAGCACGTTGCAGTCCTTATGGGAGGCCAATCAGCCGAAAGGGAAGTATCTCTTGCCTCAGGCAAAGCCTGTGCCTCCGCGCTTCGTAGCGCTGGATACAAAGTAACCGAGATTGAGATTAACGAAGGACAGCTGACGCAATTAATAAATAAAATCACCCCTAAACCAGACGCAGTATTTAATTCTCTTCATGGTCGGTATGGAGAGGATGGATGCATTCAAGGGTTACTTGAATTACTGCAGCTTCCCTACACACATTCTGGTGTTCTCGCATCAGCATTGGCCATGGATAAGCCTACAGCATTGGCAATGTTCAAAGCCAATGGAATTCAAGTTCCAGAAGGCAGAGTTGTTCCCATTCAAGAAGTGCATAAGGTCTTCGAAGCACCCTATGTCATCAAACCTGTGCAGGAAGGCTCGAGCGTCGGAGTAATAATCGTCCACGAACAAGACAGTCGCACGCCTCTTGAAGAGAGGTGGGGTTTTGGGGGAGAGGCTTTGGTTGAGAAGTTCGTCCCTGGAAGAGAATTGACCGTTGCAGTTATGGATAATGAAGCGATTGGGGCTCTTGAAATTATCCCCAAGACCCATTTTTATGATTACGATGCCAAGTATGTACAAGGGGCATCGCATCACATTTCAATTGACGAGATATCCTTAAGTATCGTTGGAGCGGCTAAGAAAATTGCACTGCACGCCCACCAAATATTAGGGTGTCGTGGCGTTACAAGATCTGATTTCCGTTGGGATGACAGTAAGCCCAATGCAGAAGGATTGTATTTACTCGAAATAAACACTCAGCCTGGTATGACGGAAACATCTCTCGTGCCAGAAATCGCAAAAAATGCAGGTATCGACTTCCCTTCACTAGTCACACGGATTGTAGAGGGTGCCCGATGCGGTCCGTAAAAGCTATCAGCCATAGGAATACAGAGAAGAGAACCCGAAGAAAACCATCTGTAAACCTTCGGAAAGTCTCAAAATTATCCGCAGTTGCAGGACCTTGGTTAATCGTCTTTGGACTAACCGTTGGACTTTTTTGGACCATGTTCACCAACGGAGGACCAAGCAATCTCGCGAGAGAATTAAAATCGGAAGCCATACAGGCAACCCTTAAGCTAGGCTTTAAAATAGAGGCTGTATGGGTGGACGGCCTTCAACATTCAAACAAAAACGATGTCCTAAAAGCAATTGGAGCAAACCGCGGAGCGCCAATATTAGAATTTGATACTCAGCAAGCAAGAAATCGTCTCCTGGATCTACCTTGGGTTAAAGAAGCCTCCGTCAGCTTAGCTCTTCCAAATAAAGTTCATGTAAATATCAAAGAACGAGAACCCATTGCTATTTGGCAGATGAATCGTGAGTTGCATGTTATCGATAATGGGGGTGATATCATCCAGGGAGTTGAGCCTGCTGCCTTTGCAAAGTTACCGATAATGGTTGGCGAAGGAGCTAATAAAGCTGCACAAGATTTATTCCGTCTTATGGCGGACACGCCAAAAATAGCTCAAATAATGACAGCTGCCAGCTATGTAGGGTACCGCCGATGGAATATTAAGCTGGACAACCGAATTGAAATAAATTTGCCCGCAAAAAACGTGGAAAATGCATTACAACGGCTAAACAGATTGCAGCAGGAACACGAAATATTCAGTAAAGATATAGTGGGCATTGATTTACGCATTCCAGACCGTTTGATAGTTCGTGTAACCGACAAAAAAACTTCACAATCAAACCAAGACACCCTGAAAATCCGCGCCGATCGCAGCAGCTAATACGTGAGGGTAAGGAAATCTAATTATGGCAAAACAAATGATTAGACCCCCGTCCGGCCTGGTTGCAGCTTTAGACATTGGCAGCAGCAAAATGGCATGTGTAATTGCTCGCATAGGAGGTGATCGTAAACCGCGCCTTCTTGGTTTCGGTCATCGGTTATCTGCCGGGGTGAGAAAAGGTTCCATTGTAGATATGGAAGCTGCAACCGCTGCCATAAGTGCAGTCGTTCAAGAAGCTGAAACAATGGCAGATGAACGCATCTCCTCGATGTTTGTAACATTGGCTGGGGGAGATGTTCGATCTGACATTCGGAATGCTGAAATTGTAATTGGAGGCAGAGCAATAGTAGACCAGGACATACAGCGGTGTTTGGCCCAGGCCCGCTCGGAAGTCCCTCTGGCTGGACGGCGCGCATTACACATGCTGCCATTAGGTTATGCGGTCGACTCATCCAGGTCAGTTGAACAACCCAGAGGACTTTTTGCAGAAAAACTAGGCGTTTCACTTCATGTAGCAAGCGCTGAAGAGGGACCAATTCGATCCGTGGAGGCAGCAGCAGCTCAGGCTCACTTAGAGGTTGATACTATGGTTGCCCCAAGTTACGCCGCAGCCCTTAGTGTACTAACGCCTGATGAGGCCGAGCTAGGCTCAACGGTCATAGATATTGGTGGGGGCACTACTAGCATTTCGGTTTTTCAGGCAGGAGTACCTGTATTTATTGATGCATTATCCATAGGAGGCAACAACGTCACTCAAGACATCGCGTTAGTCCTTAAAACAACACTCGCAGATGCTGAACGTCTTAAGGCAATAGATGGAAGTTGTCTGTCAGCTGCAGATGACGAAAACCGCGTGATTTCAGCCCCGACAATAGGCGAAGATGATCTAGCCGGAACGTATTCTGCGTCCCGGGCAGATCTCATAAGAGTCATCAGTCTTCGAATGGAAGAATTATTCGAGATGGTGCAGCAAAGCATAAAGGATGCCGGTATGGCACGGACCTCCGGTGGCTCTTTAGTCATCACAGGCGGTGGAGCAAATCTGCATGGAGTTGCCGAATTAGCAGGTCGAGTGCTGGGTAAAAGAGGGAGAATAGGCAGACCTAGTGGGATCATGGGACTAGAGGAACGCCTGACAGACCCCCAATTCGCATCGGCGATTGGACTTATTCGTTATGCAGCAAAAGATGCAGCATCCACAGATATTGTGCTTTTATCTCAGACTAGTAGCACCTATAGTGTTCTTGGGCGCCTTGGAGCATGGTTCAAAGAACACTTCTAGGACCATAATAGATTACTCTTTCACGATTTGTGGAGAGTAACGTGAGTCAAAGCTATTAGGAAGGAAACGCAGATGAGTTTGAAGATCTCAATGCCACAACCGGATATGGATCTTAAACCTCGCATCACCGTCGTAGGTGTTGGTGGTGCCGGCGGTAATGCGGTCAACAATATGATACGCTCGAACCTGTCCGGAGTGGAATTCCTTGTAGCAAACACTGACGCTCAAGCGCTTGAAATGTCGAGCGCAGACCAACGAATTCAACTTGGGCTAAACCTTACGCACGGGCTTGGAGCAGGTGCTCGCCCGGAAATAGGCCGAGCTGCGGCAGAAGAAGCTATTGAAGAGATTATGGGGCGATTATCAAAGAGTCACATGGTCTTCATAACAGCTGGCATGGGTGGAGGTACCGGCACGGGCGCCGCTCCAGTGATAGCTCGTGCCGCACGCGAGTCAGGAGTCTTGACCGTTGGCGTTGTGACAAAACCATTCCACTTCGAGGGTGCAAACCGCATGCGCGCGGCGGATAGTGGCATAGAGGAATTGGCCAAGCACGTAGATACGCTAATCATCATCCCAAACCAAAATTTATTCCGTATTGCAAATGAAAAGACGACCTTTGCAGAAGCCTTCCAGCTTGCGGATGACGTACTCTACTCAGGAGTACGCGGAGTAACAGATCTGATGGTTATGCCTGGTCTAATCAACCTAGACTTTGCTGACATTCGCACGGTCATGGCTGAAATGGGTAAGGCAATGATGGGTACCGGTGAAGCGGGAGGTGAAGACCGTGCCCGCCAGGCTGCCGAGGCAGCAATATCTAATCCTCTTCTAGATGAAATCTCTATGCAAGGCGCAAGAGGCGTTCTGATAAATATCACTGGTGGCGCAGACATGACGTTGCTAGAGGTCGATGCGGCAGCAAACCGAATTCGAGAGGAAGTGGACGACGACGCAAACATTATTTTTGGTGCAACAATGGACCAAAATCTTGATGGAGCAATGCGTGTTTCAATCGTAGCCACTGGCATCGATACTGTTCCAGGACAAAAACCCCTTCCAATCGAGCCTTTCACAAGCTCTGTAATTGGGAAACCAATTGAAACAGTGCCCCCCCGACAAGCTCCAGCAGTTGCTGCCACTCTTACGCAAGTTGTGCAAACCGACAGTTCTTCAGAAGCACTTGAATCAGTTGATGAGGAAACATCAATTCAAGTTCATCAGAAAGAGGATCTGGCCGAAAGCAACGCAATCGTTGCCGAGACTGAAACACAGGAAGACCCAGATAAACAGCCTGAAGATCAAGCTTCTTCTAACAAGGGAACAGCCTGGACATTTCCTTCTAAATTAGAAAGTAAATCCAGTTCTGCGCGAGATGACGCTTTCATACCTGAGGCTGCTGAAACAACTAAACCTATCGCCTCTCCGCATCCTGAAGCCGCACCTGCTGCATTATCTTCGCCTCCTCGGCCACGTCGCACTTTTATAAGTCTTTTCGACCGAATGACTGGGGCTACTCGCCAGCAAGATGCCGAAACGGTGGCACCTCCTGCCGAACCGAAAATCGTGCCAAAAATTGAAACACCGAGCGCGGAAAATCCAGTCGTAGATCAGGATCAAGCAGAGGATAAAAAATCAGCTAAAACAGATGAGTACCTCGATATACCCACAT
>VMCJ01000154.1 GCA_008081395.1 Rhodospirillales bacterium
CTCTACCTTCTTCGCGCATCCCCGCCTGGATTTTGGAGGGTCGAATGGCAATTGGCTTTGAAGAATTTTCATCCACCCGCTTCCAAAAAGGATAACAGTGCTAACACGTAGAAGCAAAATTTCGGTCGAACATATTGTAAATATTACAATAAATGGAAAACTCTCTATTGCCCGTGCCGGTGAGAGTGTCGCAAGTGCGGTATTAGCTTCACAGCATTTTCCAACGCGCCATAATCCTGTTTCTGGAAAACCACGAGCCCCCTACTGCTTAATGGGTTCCTGTTTTGAATGTCTCATGAATATTGATGGCAGTCCAAATAAACAAGCTTGCTTGGTTACTGTCGCCGAAGGCATGGCAGTGAGATTACAAAGCAATAGACCAAGCGTGGAGGAGCTTGATGAAAACTGAAGCAACTGAGGTGGTAATAATTGGTGCTGGCCCAGCTGGTTTAGCGGCTGCAAAAGCGGCTTCAAATAATGAAGTTGTTGTTTTAGACGAACAAGCCATGCCCGGCGGTCAAATCTGGCGCTCTTTGAAACAGGTAGAACAAAGGCGTGATCTATCGCACTTTGGGAATGATTATCGTCGAGGCCTCAATCCCATTAACTACTTTTTATCATCTAACGTAGATTATCGGCCAGACGCCCGGGTAATTGGTGTCGAGGAAACAGAAAGCAAAAACGGCGGCATTATTCTTTACCTGCACAACGGAAGCGTTAAACGTATAGCCGCTAAACGCCTGATAATAGCTGTAGGTGCCCAAGAGCGGTCCATGCCTTTCCCTGGCTGGACCTTGCCAGGTGTAATAACTGCTGGAGCAGCGCAAATTGCACTGAAAACTGCAGACTTAGTCCCAAAAAGGCCTTTTATACTCGCAGGCCAAGGACCTCTTTTTCTTCTTATTTTGTCACAATTAAAAGCAGTCGGCATACAGCCAGATGTTCTCCTTCGTTTAGATCATCAAAATAGTATTTGGAAAGCTATACCTCACCTCCCCGGAGCCCTTGCTGGAGCTGCAGACCTAGCAAAGGGTATTGCTTGGCGTTTAAATAGCTCTTTCGGAACAAAAACTTCGGTCAAAAATGTAATTTCCATAGAAGCGCATGGGAAAAACCATCTTGAGCGGGTGACATGGAAAACATTAAGAGGCAAAGCCGGAGAATGCTCCGCATCTACTTTACTCATACACGATGGCGTTGTTCCGAATACTCAACTACTCAGATCAATGCGCATACCCATGTGGTACGACAAATCAGACGCTTCATGGCGACCTAAACTTGTATCTATTGCTGGCCAGCTTGCAGAAAACCCATGGGTATTTGTGGCAGGTGATGCCTCAGGTATTGGAGGATGGAAGGCAGCATCAGCTATGGGATCTCTTGCAGGAGCAGCAGTTAGCCATTCACTCAAAGGAGACTTAAGCGTTAACTCAGAAGAGCTACGGAAGCTTGGAAAAGCAAGAGCAAGCCGACCATTTTTGAACGCGCTCTACCCACCAGCTAAAGCATTTACTCATCCGAAGGATTCAACAATTGTGTGTAGATGTGAAGAAGTTTCTGCTGGTGAAATACGCGATGCAGTAAAAATGGGCGCACAGGGCCCAAACCAACTCAAAGCATTCCTTCGTTCTGGAATGGGGCCATGCCAAGGTCGAATATGTGCAGATATGACAGCCGCGATAATTGCCCAAAGTAAGGGAAAGAAGGTAGGCGAAGTAGAACCAATGCGTGTTCGTATGCCTATATCCCCGGTTACTTTGGGGGAGATGGCATCATCAGATGATTAAAAACACTGCGATAATGATATAAATATGATTTAATGAATTCAGGGTTGTATATGTTGGTCTCCGCATTGTTAAGAGCGCAGAAGCATTAGGCACTTGAAGGGCTTAAAAATGGTTTTGAAAATAATCTCACCGTGTTTAGCTGCGGTAATCTTATTCATTTCATCCATTGATGCCTTTGCTTCGCCCTGGAAGGCAGACCCAAAGCACACATTTGTTCAATTTTCCGTCCAACATTTAGGGATACTTCCGTACTACGGTCGCTTTAAGAAAGCAGAAATACAGCTGGATTATGATAGACAGGTTGCTGAGAACAGCTCCGTAAAGGTTAAAATATCAACAAAAAGTTTAGAGACCGACGACGGTCTAATGAACGAGATACTTGTAGGCGATCAGTTCTTCGACGCGCGAAATTTTCCATATATGACATTCACTAGCACTAGGATTGTTCGAAAGAGCGATAACACTGGCCACGTTGAAGGGGAGCTTGAACTCAAAGGCAAAAAACGCCCAGTCATATTTAAGGCCCAATTTAATGGGGAGGCAAAACATCCATTTACAGGTTCACCAATTATTGGAATTCAAGCTGAAGCTACAATTAATAGGCGCGACTGGGGACTTAGCGCATGGCGCGCATTTGTTTCCAACGAAGTTACGATAAAAATAGCTTTTGAAGCCTCTCCTAAATAAAGAAATCTGTCATGGGTATCAGAAATACTAAAAATACCTTTGGTAGCCTCGCAAAATTTTTTCACTGGATAACAGTCGCTCTGATCTTAGTTATGATGGCGCTTGGCATTTATATGCATGAACTTGAACTTAGCCCACTTAAGTTTGAGCTCTACGCCTTTCACAAATCGCTTGGAATGATAGTGCTAACAGTAGTTTTGCTACGGTTGGCTTGGCGTAAGATTGATCCACCTCCCACCCCAATTTCGACCATCAATCAAAAACAAGCTCTTCTAGCCAAATGGGCTCATATCTTTCTTTACGCCTGCATAGCAGGACTACCAATAAGTGGTTGGATGATGGCATCTGCAAGTGGTACGCCGATCGATATGTTTAATTCTGGAATGATTGTTCCAAATCTTTTTAGCTCAAGCGAGAGCATCCTGGTTGCGTCTAAAGTCGCTCACGAAATTATTGGAAATCTATTGATCTGTCTTATCCTCGTTCACTCTCTCGCCGCGCTTAAACATCATTTTTGTGATGGAGATAATACACTAAGGCGAATGCTCCCATGGTCTCGCACGCGATGACCATCAAAAAATTTCAACCGCAAACACCTTAAGGACATTTTAGATAGACTTTTAAAAACTATGTTTTACCCGTTTATAATTTGCAGGTGGCACTTGGTTTGTTTAGCTGCAACCTACAGTCACTTTATCTACACAATTTGACAAGGTCATTCCGTTGCAGCACGCAGCCCCTGTAGAAAAAGATATTGTTCTCATTGGTGGTGGTCATGCCCATCTGGCAGTGATCAAGGCATTTGCCATGCGTCCTGAGCCCGGTGTGAGGTTAACAGTTATATCTGAGGATATGAGAACACCCTACTCAGGAATGCTTCCTGGACTTATTCGTGGCGAATACACTGCTGATGAAAGCTATATTGATTTAAATCAACTGACACGGTGGGGAAGAATTGATTTTATCTGTGATAAGGCGGTCAATATTGATCCCGTTAGCCAGGAAGTCATTCTAAAAAACAGACCACCAGTCGCTTACAACGTTCTATCTGTTAATATTGGCTCAACCCCACCAATTACAGATATTGAGGAAGCCGCTGAGTATGCATTCCCAGTAAAACCAATACAACAGTTCCTAAAAAGCTTACAAAAGCTTGAAAAGAAGAACGTTGCGCACCCTGAAATTGTAATTGCTGGAGCTGGTGCAGGAGGAATAGAAACAGCGATATCGTTGCATGCGTATTTTGAGCATAAAAATAATTCAGCCTCTATAACATTAATATCGGATACAGATGACATTCTACCTGGACATGGGGCTTCAGTTCGACGCCAAATAAAAGAGGCCCTTGTCAGTAAAAATATTACATTGCGATTTAAAGCTCGCGCCATTGCAAACAATGAGGCGGAGGTAACTCTGCATACTGGCGAAAAGCTCACAGCCGATTTTTTTGTGTTGGCTACAGGGGCTGCAGCTCCCAATTGGCTAGCATTAACTGGACTTGCCACAAACGAAAATGGATTTTTAAAAATCAATTCATCGCTACAGAGCCGCAGTCATCCAGATATATTTGCTGCTGGGGATTGCGCTGAGTTTAGCAACTCTCCCGTTGCTAAGTCAGGCGTCTATGCAGTTCGCCAAGGCCCCCTCCTTGCTCAAAATCTCCGCCGAGCTGCACTGGGCATGCCTTTGTTAAAGTGGCGTCCACAAAAACGAACTTTGGCTATCATTACAACTGGCCACAAAACCGCAGTAGCGTCGTATGGGAAGTTGGCGTTTTCAGGCCGTTGGGTTTGGAAGTGGAAGGACATTCTCGACCGAAGGTGGATGGCTCGTTATTCACAACTTCCTCCGATGCCCACAGCTTCATCCGAAACAGCGCAATCTCAAGAGATTAACCATCAGATGCGTTGTGGTGGTTGTGGAGCAAAAATATCAAGTCCCATTTTGAGGCGTGTACTAAAGCGGCTTGGCTTATCAAATAATACAGGGGATGACGCAGCGATAATTACGCCTCCACCAGGAGCAAAATTGGTACAAACAGTTGACCATTTCCGAGACTTCTTAGGTGATCCTTATTTATTTGGTGAGATTTCTACAAAGCACGCTCTTAGTGATATTTATGCAATGGGTGCAAAGCCTTCCAGCGCGCTAGTGACTGCAATTTTACCTTTTGGCAGCGAAAGCGCTACGGAACGTGACTTGCTCCAGTTACTTACTGGAGTAAAGGATGCCTTGGAACAAGCAGGAGCAACATTGGTTGGAGGACATACCGGTGAAGGCGCGGAATTAGCTCTTGGACTTAGTGTAAATGGGTTCATCTCAAATGAAATGATTAAGCATAAAGCAGGAGCAGAACTAGGCGATCATATCATCCTTACAAAACCAATAGGCCTTGGAGCCATTTTAGCGGCAAATATGCATGCTGCTGCCGATCATAGTGATTTTGAAGAAGCAATACTTCAAATGAGAAAATCCAATGAATGTGCCTCTAAGATTTTAGCCGATTTGGGCACTCATGCTTTAACTGATGTTACCGGATTTGGACTTGCAGGACATTTAATAGAAATGGCTGACGGTGCCAGCTTATCTGCTCAAATTAAGAGTGACTCGATACCTTATTTATCAGGAGCAATAAAAGCCTTAAAAGCTGGAATAGAGAGCACGATGGCTGAACCTAATTCTGCTTTTGCTTCGCGAATTTCGAACCTTTTGGTTCGGCAAGAAAACCGTCTCCTGTTTGACCCTCAAACATCTGGAGGACTTCTTGCAGCTATTCCGGCTCAGAGTTCTGAATTAGCATTAAATTCATTACGTTCTAATGGCTATCCAGAAGCAAAGGTAATTGGAACCTTTATTGAAAGATCAGATAGCTACTCGATCCAATTAGTTTAAGTGCTGCAGAGGAAGTCCAGAAACAGGAAGCGTTGCCTTTAGAATATGACCAGACTCGCTTTCTGTGATGTAAAGATCCCGATTATCGGCTCCACCAAATGCGATATTGGTCGATGTAACACCCGTTTCGCATCTCACGCGATATAATGGTTCACCTAATGGTGAAAAAACCCATACAGAGCCCATGCCAGCATGAGCTACGACTAATCCCCCATCTGCTGTTAAAGCCATACCATCTGGTCCACCGCCACCAGACAACTGTAAAAACACGCCCACCTTGCTTGGCATTCCGTCTGGCATTATCGGAGCACGCCAGACATTGTTACCGCGTGTAACGGCTATAAAAAGAATAGTTTCTGATTGGTTAAGAACCAACCCATTAGGACTTGGAATTCCTTCAAGAAAACAGTCTAGGGAGCCATCAACCTGTAGCCGGAAAATTCGCCCAGTTGGATCTTGTAGACCCGTTTGTCCCTGGTCAGTGAACCAAATTGTTCCGTTCTTAGAAATACATAAGTCGTTCACACCCTTAAAGGCTTCTAGACGATATCGCGTGCAATGAGGTGTAACAGAACCAGATGCTGGATCTACTGACATTAAACCGTTTTTGTAATCTGCCACCATTAAGGAACCATCAGCCATAACTTTCAAGCCGTTTGGTTCACCATCATACTCTGTTACTAAATCAATATTCCCTGCGGGGTCTGCTCTAAAAATGCGTCCCCAAGCTATATCAACGAAATATAAATTTCCGGCTTTATCAAAAGCAGGGCCCTCGAGAAAACTGTCTAATGTTGACCCAGCTTTATTAATGATTGCCCACTCGGGCACTTTTCCCTTCACACGAAATTCTTCAGGCAGGCTTATAAAAACCTCTGCTTGAATATCCTTAGGAGGTTGAAAGAGTGACATAAATTTTAATCCTTAAAAGGGTTTTCAGCTCGACGGAGGTTGAAACGTATAGGAGTACCCGGAAAGTCAAACGCAACACGCAGTTCATTCGCCAGATATCTTAAGTAGGTTTCGGGTAATGAGTCCCTATCAACCCCAAAAAGGGTAAAGGTAGGAGGGCGACGCTTAATTTGAGTCATATAACGAAGTCTTGGGCGGCGCCCTCGATGCAAAGGAGGTGGGTGCCTTTCAACAACTTCCGCTAGCCAACGATTTAGGGCTCCCGTCGAAACACGAGTATTCCAAATTTCATAAGCAGCCATTGCTGCATCTAAAAGCTTATCTACTCGATCTCCAGTCAGGCCTGAAAGCGTAATCACACTTACGCCTTTTGCATCAGGAAGGGATGTGAGGATCCTATCGCGGATACCACTGATGCTGGCATCTCTGTCCTTAACTGAGTCCCATTTATTAACGCCTATAACTAATGCTCGTCCTTCAGTTACAACGTGGTGGGCAATAGTCAGGTCTTGCCGCTCGAGCCCAAAGTTAGCATCTATAATCAATACGGTAACGTCAGCAAACTTAACCGCCTCGAAAGTGTCTCCGACAGCTTTTTTCTCAACGGTATCCTGTACACGAGCCCTTCGTCTCATTCCTGCAGTGTCAAAGAGAATGACAGGTTTTTCACGCCATATGAAATCAACGGATATTGAGTCACGCGTCACTCCTGGCTCCGGACCGACGAGGGCCCTTTCCTCTCCAAGGATACGGTTTAAAAGCGTTGACTTTCCAACATTAGGACGTCCGATAATTGCAAGGCGAACCGGTCTTAAGGGGTCATCTTCAGCATCGACATCAATTTCTGCGCTCTCTATAGACTCCGTTATCGTGACAGCTGCATCACTTTCTATAAATCCAGATTTCTGCTTAAGATCTAAAAGGAGATCGTAAAGTTCCGATAAACCCTCTCCATGTTCAGCGGAAACTGCACAGGGTTCTCCCAGTCCTAATTCCCAAGCTTCCGCAAGACCAACTTGGCCTGCCCTGCCTTCACATTTGTTTGCTATAAGCGCGAATGGTTTTCCAAATGCTCTTAAAATTTCTGCAAAACTCTGATCTAAAGGGGTAATCCCCGAACGCGCATCAATTAGCATGATAGCGGCATCAGCTTCATCCAATGCCCTTTCAGTTTGACGCCTCATTCCCTCAGCGAGATACCCTCGCTCTTGGTCATCAAAGCCCGCTGTATCAATAGCAGTAAATTCTAGATCTGCGATGTTCGCTGCGCCGAAACGTCTATCTCTAGTAACGCCTGGCTGGTTATCAACAATTGCAGCCCGTTTACCTGTTAATCGGTTGAATAACGTAGACTTACCTACATTGGGACGACCAACTATAGCGACCGTAAACATTAACGGTATGCGGCAAGCACGCCGTCCTCAGTTAGGATATACATCGTTCCGTTAACGACAATCGGGGCTAAAACTGTTGGCCCTGGTAGCTCAATCCTTTGCTTAAGAGCGCCATCACTTGGTTGGATAAAAATTAGAACTCCATCACCTCTAACTAAAACCAAATGACCTCCCGCAGCTATTGGTCCAGTATAGATACGATGCAAAGGGTCATCATCGTCATTATCCCCTAAAACTTCCCCTAGGTTAGTAGCCCATACGACGGCACCGTCCTTACGGCGAAGAGCCACTAAGTGCTCAGGACTACTGACCATATAGATGTAATCACCAAGCACGATAGGAGTTTCAGCTCCACCAAGTTCAATATCCCAAATACGTTGTCCAGTTACAAAGTTTATACTGGTCGTAAAACCTCCTGCGCCAACAGCAAAAACCTGATCATTATCTATCACGGGCAATGCTCGTGCAGCTGGTATAGCTCGGGAAAGACCAACCCCTCGAATTGCTTTAAGTGCATCGTCCCAAACAACTCGACCGCTAGCGGCACTAAAGGCAAAGATCTCGCCTGTTGACATCGCAGCAATTACTGCGCCTGCAGCCGCAGCAGGAGAAGCGCCACCAAGAAGCGTCGCCGATGCAGCTGGAGCCTCGAAACTCCAAAGAATTCGACCGTCACTGCCATCCAAAACAATCAAACGATTATCAATAGTAATAACAAATACTCTACCGCGATCGATCGAAGGTGCTGCTCGGGACGGAGTAGGTAATGCTGTACGCCAAAGCTCTTCTCCATTAGAAGCATCAAAAGCGATTACTGCGCTGAACCCAGCAGCAAAATACACCTTACCGTTAGCAACGGATAAGCCCCCGCCATACCCATCTTCCTCCTGTTCTGGCACAGGATTGCGTTGCCAAATTTCTTCGCCAGTATTTGCTGCGAGCGCAATAACACGCCCTCCTGCATCTAATGAATAAAGCCGTTCACCATCAGAAACAGGGGGATAAAGTATCCGACGTTCTTCATTATTTGTGCCCTCTCCAATATCAACACTCCACTGAAGTGACGGCTGACTTGATAAGCTCCGATGACCTGGCGAATGGTTAGGGCCTCCGTGTGGTTGTGGCCAATCAGCGTTAAAGGAAGGGGGAAGAACAGGTTGTACATCACGCAATGAATTATCTGGTTTCAACGCGGATATTTTAGCTAATGGGTCTATGCGATCACCAGGAAGCCTGGGCTTCTTCTGGGCTTCTAAAAAGCTTCCGTCTCCACACGCGGCGACGAGAAATCCGGCAAAGCAAACTACAAATTTTAGTAGTCTCATGTTTTTCTTCAGCTTTCTGGAAGACCACTTAGCATCATTTCTGCACGTGCACGCATCGAAACCGGAGCGGAAGCATCTGAACTAATGATATTCAAACGTTTTCTAGCGTCATTAATGCGGCCAAGTTTTAACTCTAATGCGGCAGCTAACTCAATCGCAAATAAGCGCCATGGATGATCCGAGACTGTCAAAGTATCAACCAGTGGCAATAGTTCCTCTGGCTTTTCGTCATAGGACCTAAGTGAAAGAGAAAGAATGCTCGCTAACGCAGTATAACGCTCTGGAGCATCGACACTTTTTGCCAGGTCAAGTACTTGAATGGCTCCTGCTCGATCGCCCGAAGCTGCAAGAGATTCAGCCTGCTTTATTCGCGCAAGTACCCCGTAACCTGCCGGCCCCCCTTCAGCTACCTGTGCAAAACTTGAAGCACCAGAACCTGGTTTAACGGTTTCATCTCTAACTGCTGACAAGAAGCTAGTACCAGCATCAGCACTTTTAGCTTCCTTGTGTTGCTCCCAAAATGTAACCGCTGCGACACTTCCAATTATCAGCGCAACTACGCCCCCAAAAAATGGACCGTATTTCTTTGCAACGGCATTAAGCCGCTCCTTGCGCACATCTTCATCAATTTCATCAAAAATATCGACCACTGGGAGAATGCCTCTTTTGCTCACTACCAAAACCATCCGCACCATATAGAGGCACCCATGTTGGCGCAATCTGAGAAATTATAACCCTTTACAGCAGCACCCACTTCAAGCGAACATCTTCCCATTAACTATCAATTGTTATTACAAAATTTTATCCGCAATCACAGACAGCGTTCTGGGAACAAACATGGCCACGCTAATTGACCTCGAAGGCTATCGCCGTTCACTTAAACCAATAAGCTTACATCCAAACGAGCTTCGAGAACTTATGAACCTATACAGTCGGCACGTTATGGCAGGGGAATGGAAGGATTATGCAATAGATTTTCAGCCTGGATATGCAAGTTTCACAATGTTTAAGCACACCTTCGATGCACCACTATACAGTGTAGTAAAAATTAGGCGCCGGTCTGGTGGTATCGAATGGTTGGTATTCAAAGCCAAAGAGCGGGTTAAACGCGGCAACGCGTTAAAGGATGCCCTGACATATTTTGATAAGAAATTGGAACTAATAAATTAAATAAATTATTGATATTTCAATATATAATTAAATGTTTTCGATGTCGAAGGCGGCCCCAAGTAATTGTTTTGTATATTCATGTTTTGGAGATGAAAAAATTTGTTCAGCTGCACCCTGCTCAATAACTTTTCCTTCTTTCATGACAATTAAATCATGAGCAAGTGCTCTGACCACTCTTAGGTCATGGCTAATAAATATGTAACTGAGACTTCGTTTAACCTGTAATTTGTACAACAGCTCTATTATTTGTGCCTGCACCGTGGTGTCTAGAGCCGAGGTCGGCTCATCTAAAATCAGCAGCCGGGGTTCAAGAATTATTGCTCGGGCAATAGCTATACGTTGACGTTGCCCACCTGAAAACTCATTTGGATATCGATTAGACATTTCAGCCTCGAGACCAACTTCTTTAAGCACGTCCGAAACACGCCTACTCACATTGCTTTCGATATTATGAGTTTTAAGACCCTCCGAAATAATCTGTCCAACAGTCATACGAGGACTAAGGCTGCCGTAAGGATCTTGAAAGACTATCTGCATCTCTCGCCGCATTGACCTGAGTTCAAAAGGTCTTTTAGTGCTAATATCCACACCGCAAAATCTAATTTTTCCTTTGCTTGCTTGAAGACGAAGCAAGGCCAAACCTAATGTACTTTTCCCGGATCCAGACTCTCCTACGACACCCAAGGTTTGGCCAGCTTTAACAGAAATTGAGATGCCATCTACAGCCTTAATATATCCATTTGTGCGTCGCAGAATTCCTCTTTTAATTGGAAACCAAACTTTTAAGTTCTCTGAACTAATTATTTCTTTGGCCTCGGGATCCGGGGAGATAGGCCGTTCTTTTGGCTCAGCATCTAGCAATTTCTGGGTGTATTCGTGCTTCGGCATACGAAAAACATCTGGAGTTAACCCTGTTTCTACGATGCTTCCCTGCCTCATTACAGCAACACGGTCGGAAACTTTACGGACTATGCTCAAGTCATGGGTAATCAAAAGGATAGCCATCCCAAGCTTAGCCTGTAATTCACGAAGTAGTTCTAGAATTTGAGCTTGAATAGTGACATCTAGTGCAGTTGTAGGCTCATCCGCGATTAACAGATCAGGCTCATTAGCCAAAGCCATCGCAATCATAACCCGTTGCCTCTGCCCCCCAGATAATTGATGGGGGTAGCTATCGAGCCTTGCTTTAGCGTCTTTAATCCCAACAAGCTCCAAGAGCTCTAAAGCCCTACTCCTTGCAGAAGTTTTAGAAAACTTTCGATGGACAATAAGACTTTCACTAATTTGACGAGCAACCGAATGCAGTGGATTTAAACTTGTCATTGGTTCCTGAAAAATCATTCCAACTCGCTGTCCACGAACCCGACGCAAGTCGAATTGGGTTGCCCCTACCATTTCTAACTCGTCAAATAGTATAGAACCTGAAGGATGCTCTGCATTTGGGTATGGCAGCAGTTGCAAGATTGAAAGTGCGGTGACCGATTTCCCAGAACCAGATTCACCAACTAAAGCTAAAGTTTCTCCCTTACTAAGCTTTAGAGAGACGTCTTTAACAACAAGGTTGGGGTCTCCACTAGGCCCCCTAAAGCTTACACCCAGATTGTTAATCTTTAAAATGGGACCCGACATTAGGTGGTCTTTCTTGGATCAAATGCGTCCCGCACTGCCTCACCTGCAAAAACAAGAAGAGTCAGCAAAAGCGCTATTGAAAAGAAACCTGTTAATCCAAGCCAAGGCGCCTGAAGATTGTTTTTACCCTGTTGCAACATTTCTCCAAGAGAAGGTGAGCCTGGCGGCAGGCCAAAACCTATAAAATCAAGGGCTGTAAGAGTAGTGACAGACCCTGCAAGAATAAAAGGAAGGAAAGTAATTGTAGCTACCATCGCGTTTGGTAGTACATGTCGTAGAATAATCATGCTGTTGGACACCCCAAGTGCCCTTGCCGCGCGCACAAAATCTTGATTACGCGCACGAAGCGTCTCAGCACGAACTACTCCAACTAAGCTGACCCAACTAAACAATAATAAAAGCCCGAGTAGCCACCAAAAATTTGGTTCGACCACACTAGCCAAAATAATCAAGATATAGAGCTGGGGAAGTCCGCCCCAAACTTCAATAAATCTCTGAACAGTTAGATCTATCCAGCCACCATAAAACCCTTGGACCAGCCCAGCAAATACGCCAATTAATGATGAAAAAACAACTAAAGTGAAACCAAAAAGCACAGAAATTCTAAATCCATAAATCAACCTAGCAGCCAAATCGCGAGCTTGATCGTCTGTGCCTAGAATATGTGTTGTATCTGGCCCAGTGGGAGCCGGTGCAGGGAGGTCCCAAGCAACCGTGGCATGATGGAAGCGGATCAAAGGCCATAACATCCACCCATTTTCATTGATCTTTTGCGCAACAACAGG
This sequence comes from Rhodospirillales bacterium, assembly GCA_008081395.1. Classification (GTDB taxonomy): domain Bacteria; phylum Pseudomonadota; class Alphaproteobacteria; order Bin95; family Bin95; genus VMCJ01. The sequence continues at coordinate 12,582 of VMCJ01000154.1, forward strand.
GTCTCTGTAATCTGCCTCTGTTAGAAATTCTCCACCAAAAGTTGTCTCAGGATACGCCGACATCACAGGCATGTAGATTTCACCGTCATAAACCAGAAGAAAGGGTTTATCGTTGGCTATAAATTCAGCAAATAAGCTTATAAAAAATACGCAACAGAAAATAATTGCAGACCAGTAACCACGCTTATTTGACTTAAACTGTGCAAAACGACGCTTATTTATTGGAGAAATATTCACGATCTTCGGGTCTCAAAATCAATGCGTGGATCCACCCACATATAAGTAAGATCTCCGACAAGGTTCATCAAAAGTCCAAGAAGTGAGAAAAACCAGACGCTAGCAAACATCACTGGATAATCGCGTTTTATTGCAGCCTCGTATCCCAGAAGGCCAAGCCCATCCAAAGAAAAAATCACTTCAACTAAAAGAGCTCCAGTAAATAAAATACCGATGAATGCCGCGGGGAATCCTGCTATCACAATCAACATTGCATTGCGAAAAACATGCCCAAATAAAACCCGCGTTTCTGATAAGCCCTTTGAGCGTGCCGTGAGGACATACTGCTGATTTATTTGATCTAAGAAAGAGTTTTTGGTTAGTAAAGTGAGGCCAGCAAATCCTCCAATGACCATTGAGATTACTGGAAGTACCAAATGCCAGAAGTAATCTAAGATTTGCTGCACTGTGGTCATTTGGTCAAAATTTTCTGAAGTTAACCCCCGTAGAGGGAACCATTGAAGGAAACTACCTCCAGCAAAAACTACAAGAAGGAGAACGGCAAAAAGAAAGCCGGGAATGGCATAGCCGATAATTACAAGTGCACTAGTCCAAATATCAAATGCTTCTCCATCTCTTGTCGCTTTTGCTATACCTAGAGGTATTGAAATTAAATAAACAAAAAGTGTCGTCCAAAGTCCAAGAGAGATCGATACAGGCAGCTTATCTATTACAAGATCAACAACTCTTTCTGAACGAAAAAAGCTTTCGCCAAAATCAAACTGAATGAAATTTGCAACCATCTCAAAAAAGCGCTCATGTACAGGCTTGTCAAAGCCAAACCGTTTTTCGAGATCTTTAATAAAATCTGGGTCTAGGCCGCGTGCACCTCGATAAGATGATGTACTGCTCTCGCTTGCAGAAATATCTACGCTTCCATTTTTCTGACCTGCACTGAAGTCACCGCCCGAACGCGTAATGCGCTCTGAGACATTACCGGTTCCAGTTAATTCAGCGATTACCTGTTCGACAGGCCCTCCTGGAGCCGCCTGTACTATAAAAAAGTTTATTGCCATTATGCCAAACAAGGTCGGAACAATTAGCAACAAACGGCGAAAAATATAGGACAGCAATTAATTGCCTCCCAAAAGCTTGGATGCTTTGCTTTGGTCAAACCACCAAGTATTTATAGAAACGCCCTTATATGGCGTAACCTTTGGTTGGCCAAACTTATCCCAATAAACAATCCGCTCAGCTGCTATATGCCAATTTGGAATAATCCATTGTCCAGCAAGCAGAGCGCGATCAAGTGCATGAGTACGTGCGATTAAGCTTTCTCTGTCGGGAGCTTCTATTAGTAATTCTATTAGAGTATCAATCCCAGTATTCTGGATACCAATAAAATTTCGACTACCCTCTCGGTCAGCCGCATTTGAACCCCAATAATCACGCTGCTCACTGCCTGGAGATTCCGACTGTCCCCAGCCACTCACAATCATGTCAAAATCAAATTGTCGTAACCGATTAATATATTGACTCTGATCAACGAGCCTAACCGACACCTCCATACCAAGGCGCTCTAGATTACGCTTAAAAGGCAAAACGATCCGCTCGAATGCAGGGCTAACCAACAGAAACTCAAATTTAAATTGTCGATTGGTTTTTTCGTTAACCAACTTCATATCTTTTACAGACCAACCTGCAGAGTTAAGGAGGCGGAAAGCTTGGCGTAGATTTTCTCTAGACCATCCGGATCCGTCCGTAGCAGGCAGAGTGGCAGGAGCTGTCAGGATTTCTTCGGGAAAATAGGCTGCTAAGCACTTTAGAGCTGCCCTCTCCTCACCTTCTGCTTCGCCAGATGCCGCTAACTCTGAGTTAGAAAAGAAACTGTATGACCGCTTATACTGACCAAAAAATAAATTTTTATTTGTCCATTCAAAATCGAAGGCAAGGTTAAGCGCTTTCCTTACGCGAATATCCTGAAAAATCTCTCTTCGCGTATTCATAACAAATGCCTGCATCCCCTGCGGCGTACTTTCTGTCACCAATTTCTTAATTAGTTTTTTCTGCTGAATAGCAGGCGTAGTCCAATCTACAGCCCAAGCTTTGGCCTGATTTTCTAAAAAATAATCAACTGCACCAGCCTTAACTGCCTCGCGAATAGCAATTCTATCTCGATAATAATCTATCCGAATTCTATCAAAATTATTTTGACCTCTGTTTACCGCGAGATTCCGTCCCCAGTAGTTCTTATGACGGGTTCGTTCAATAAATCTACCTGGCTCATAACTAGCAATCTTATAAGGACCCGAGCCAAGCGGCGGATCCAGTAAAGTCGCGGAGAAATCGCGCCCTGACCACCAATGCATTGGTAGAATTGGCAGCTGGCCCAAAATTAGTGGAAGCTCTCGGTTCTTATTATTAGCAAAATTGAAGCGCACCCTGCGATTGTTAAGCTTTTCCACCCCCGAAACATTTCCATAATAGAAACGATAAAAAGGGGCACCTTTTTCTCGAAGGGTATTGAAAGAAAAAATAACGTCGTCAGCGCTTACTGGCTTACCGTCTTGCCACCTCGCCTCTGCTCGTAAATTAAAAATCACCCAGGAGCGGTCGGCCGGGTATTCTATATTTTCAGCTAAAAGGCCATATTCTGAAAAGGCTTCATCTTCACTGGAAACCATCAGTGTTTCGAAAACTCCAGGATTAACTGGAGTGCCCTTGCTGTTAAAAGGGTTAAAACTGTCAAAAGACCCTTCTGATGCGAGCCGTAAAACACCCCCTTTTGGAGCATTCGGGTTTACATAATCAAAGTGTTTAAAATTTTCTGGGTATTTAGGACTTCCATGCAATGCAAGAGCATGGTGTTTAAAGATATCGTCAGTCTCTTGGGGCTTCGTTCGTAACGCAGAAATGCATTGACGCTCTTCAATAGACAGTTCAGCAACTGCGGGTTGTGTGCACAGAGACAGCACAATAAGTCTAAGGATTATTCGCCAGTTCATGGTAACTTATGGTGGGGTTCTTACTGCGTAAGGGCAAGACCAATCGTCGTAAGTTTTACTGAAGAAATGGTAAAACTTTTCGATGCAATGCTGCATCACTAGAAGCGACAACATCACCCTTCGACTCAAGGCTTAAAGGCTGGCCCTGCCAATCTGTAATTGCACCCCCTGCTGCAAGAATTATGGGTACAAGAGCAGCGTAGTCCCATGGCTTTAAAGATGTTTCCACGACAATATCGAGGAAACCACTGGCAAGAACGCCATAGTTGTAGCAATCCCCACCAAAATTACAGTCTCGAACTTGCTGACGAATTTTTTCAAAAGTTGCTTTAGAGTCTGGTTCTGAAAACATCTCTAAGCTAGTGCACCCCATGAGGGCTTCGCTCAATTCAACTGCATGTCGGGTTCGCTGAGGAGCTCCATTTAAGGTTGTACCTACCCCTAACACTCCTACCCAGCGTTCCTCCAAGATCGGCATATCGATAACACCGACAATGGGCAGACCTTTATGAGCTAAAGCTATAAGACACCCAAATTGTGGTTTGCCTGACACAAATGCACGTGTGCCATCCAATGGGTCTATAATCCACACATAATCTGCTTCAGATTTTTCTGAGCCCTGTTCTTCCCCAATTATGCCGTGGTCAGGAACTTCTCTCGACAAAATAGAACGAAGGGCTGCCTCACACTCACGATCCGCCCTTGTTACAGGAGACTGGTCAGATTTCCCATGTATTAGGAGCCCTTGCCGATAATATCCCCTGAGAATAGGACGAACGGCGTCTGCTAACCTACAAGCTAAGCTTGGGCTCCAACCTGGTACCCGCGGATCCATGATAAGTCATTCCGCTTTTTTGGCAGTTATGGCAGAGGTTCTGGGGAATCATCTTGAGCGCGCAGATAAGCGATTACAGAAGCCCTATCAGCGGTCTTCTTAAGGCCAGCGAATACCATTTTGGTGCCTTTAACGTAAGCCTTTGGCTTATACAGGAATTGATTTAGGGCATCGTATGTCCAATTACCGGCAACGCCATCTAACGCAGATGAATATTTAAAACCTTCATGACTAGCTATGTCATTACCAACCACACCATAAAGTGCTGGTCCTGTTTTATTAGCCCCGCCTTTATCAGCATTATGGCAAGACTGACATTTCTTAAATACCTTCTTTCCTGCTTCAATGTCCGCTGAGGCTAGGAGTGGGGTAACAGCCTCTGGACCAGCAGGTTCTGCTGATGCTGTTTCGGGGGCGGCTGAGGCCTTGGCATAAGCACCCAAAACGCGCTTATGGTCTCCATGCGAGTCACCATGGTGCTCAACAGGTGCGGCAGGATGGATTAAGCGAGTCACAAACCCGCTCGTCATCGCAATAATTCCTGCTAACAAACACGCTGCGGCTAGTTTATTCACCTTCATGGAATTCATAAGAACGAAGCTCCGAAATCAATTACGAAATTCATTAAACACGATATACTCACATCTAAAGGCTAAGGCGCGCCACAAGTTATGCGTCTTTCCGTCGCGTCGCATCCGTCACCATCTGAAGGTTCATGATTAACACATGGAAAAGCACTCTCCAATCATAGTTATCCCGGCGCGAATGCAGGCAACGCGGCTACCTGGGAAGCCTCTAGCTGACATTAATGGGCGTCCAATGATTGCTCATGTCATCGATAGAGCAAAAGAAGCAGATATAGGCCCTGTGGTCGTAGCTGCCGCTGAAAATGAAATCGCCGAGGCCGCTGCACAGTATGGGGCAAAGGCTGTCTTAACTGACCCTGACTTGCCGTCAGGGTCCGATAGGATCAAAGCCGCACTTGATTCACTTGAT
>VMCJ01000039.1 GCA_008081395.1 Rhodospirillales bacterium
CAAGATGCGGCCCATTATAAATCAGTGCTAAATATAGACAGTCATCGCTTCGAAAGCACTTACGATTATAAATTAGAAGATTTTAAAAAGTGCGTTGTTAATCAAATTAATGAAGCCCGCCAGGATGAAGAATTTAACCAACTCCTAAGGAGATAAAGATCTTGCAGAATTATCCATCTGTTCGTTTATTAGTTGGGTATGGCCGCTCCTTATCGATTTTGGTGGGATTTGGAATTTATCTATTTTTACTGTTCGGTGTGGTACTGGCGCATTGGCATTGGATATGGATACCAGGTGGCCTGTTTTTAGGCGCTTTCGCGGGCTTCTTGATTAGGACGCTATCAGAACTTTCCCAAATTATCGTTGATATGCTTATGCCTGAGTAATAATAATGGATGCTGATTTAATAATTATTGGTGGCGGTTTAGCTGGACTTACAACAGCCAACAGAGCTTTAGAATTGGGCCTACGTCCAATTGTCTTAGAAAAAGGCAAAGAAGCAGATTATGCGTGTAATTCTCGATATTCGGGAGGGCTCTTTCACGTCGCTTTTAAAGACGTCACTAAGCCCGTTGAAGATATTGAAGCAGCTGTAAAGGCTTCGGGAGAGCTTATTCCGCCTCATCCTGGTAGTGACAATGTCCAGAGCATTATGTCAGAGGACGCTGCCAAAGCTCTTGCCTGGTTGAGACAAGAGCGTGGAAAATTTATTAAAGGTGGCCAGCCAGAATTCATGCGCTGGATGTTAGCTCCTCCACGACCACGAGGTGCAGGTCTTGATTGGAAAGGCCGGGGTCCAGACGTGCTTTTACGCCGATTAACGGAGGCTCTCCAAAAAGCACAAGCTGCCCCAAGATTAGGGTGGCGGGCAACAGAACCAATAATTGAAAATAATTGTCTGAGCGGAGTTATTGCCGACGGTCCGAATGGGAAAGAAACGATAAGAGCGCCTGCGGTAGTAATCGCTGATGGTGGGTTTCAGGCAAATATGGAGTTGATGCAACACTATATATCTCCAAAGCCTGAAGCGCTGCTGCAACGCGGTGGCGGCACGGGTATGGGCGATGGATTGAGAATAGCTAAAACAGCGGGGGCAGCCCTAATCGGCCTTGATAGCTTTTATGGACACTTGCTTGGCCGCGATGCCATTCAAAACCCTAAACTTTGGCCCTACCCTGTGGTGGATACCATTGCACGTTCAGCAATTTTAGTTGACCAGGACGGTCAGAGGTTTACAGACGAAGGCTTAGGTGGTGTTTCTATGGCTAATGCTGTTGCCCGATTGGCTGACCCCCTATCTTCAGTAGTAATCTTTGATGAAGAAACATGGACCGGTGTAGCGGCAGATAATCGCTATCCTCCTTGTATGAACCCTGTTTATGAAAACGCTGGAGGAAAAGTTTTTAGTGCCTCATCATTAGATGAACTTGCATTGGAACTTGGTATCAATGCCGATGGCCTGAGCCATACCGTAGAAACATGGAATGATGCCGTCGATACCGCAAATTTTAGTAATTTATCGCCTCAAAGGTCACCTCAAACCTTTAAACCTGAGCCGATACGCAATCCGCCATTCAGAGCTATTCCAGTGATTGCTGGAATTACATACACCATGGGAGGCATTGCCATAAACCGGGATGCGTGTGCATTAAGTGAAGTTGGGGACCGGATACCAGGGCTCTATGCAGTTGGTTCTGCATCTGGCGGCATAGAAGGAGGAAAATCTTCTGCTTATATCGGAGGCCTTGCAAAAGCGGTTATTACAGGGCTGCGCGCTGCAGAATCTATAGCAAAGGAGCGTTAGCATGAGTGTTTTTTACATGGTCGAAATGCATTATCCCCTCGACGAAGACCGAGCTGAATTTAATGATTTTTACGCCAAGCATATTTCTATGCTCCTAACTATAGAGGGCTTTGAAACAGCCCAACGGTACGAGTGTGCACCTGATGCTAAAGCGCCATTTATGGCTATTTACCGCCTTAAAGATGACAAAGTGCTTACGCGTGAGACTTATACATCTCGAGCCGGCAGAAATTCTGTTGATCCCGTCTTCAGGGCAAAGATGACAAATTGGGATCGTAATTTAGTTGAAGGCCCTATGTCAGATATGGATGTTCACGAGGATGGTTGGTTGATGCTGATTGATCGCCACACGTCAGAGGCTCCATCACTACCAGACGGCTTTACGCCCCTGCGCATCATAGGTCTCGATGCAACGTTAGTAGAACGAGGTGCTTTGATTGGAGGAAATGAAGTATCGCCACCAAATGTCGAAGCCAAGTCTGGCTGGACAGTCCGTCTTTTTAAGCCAGTGCACCAGACCCGTTATCCTAGCTAACTTTAAATAGTGGTTTCTGAAACAATATATCCTCTAGGGACCAAAACCAACTTGGGTTTCAGCAAACATTCACCGTACGGGTATTACTTGAATCAGTGTGCCTTTAGATCCCCAGAAGAATGAACCTCATTAAATAGCTGTAAAGCCACCATCGATGACCAGTTCCGCTCCAGTCACAAACGAGCTTTCGTCGCTTGCGAGATAAAGGACGCCATTAGCAATATCTTCAGGTTGTCCCAAACGCCCAATTGGGGTCCGCGAAAGCGACCATTTGCGTGTGGCGTCGTTAGCCAATCGCTCCCTGGTCATTCCTGTTTCAATGAAACCAGGATGAATGGTGTTTACGCGAATATTATTGCCCGCCTTACCACACTCCAGAGCTGCTCCTTTACTTAAAACGCAAACGGCCCCTTTACTTGCATTATAGGCAACAGAACCAATGGCACCCACTTTTCCATAAATTGATGAAACATTAATAATAGATCCCCCGGTTCCATCTTCTTCCATAAGTTCTATTCCGTATTTGGTGCCAAGATAAACGCCCTCAACATTTGCGGAATTCACATATCGCCAATCGTTTAAAGAAGTATCTTTAAGAAGTCTCCCGCCGTTACTAACGCCGGCGTTATTTAGAAGAATATGCAGGCCACCTTCATTTTTACGGAGTGATTCAATAACTTCTAACCATTGCTTCTCATCGGTTGTGTCCTGCTGCATCCATCTAGATTTGCCACCACTTTCATTAATTAAATCCGCCGTCTCCTGTGCGGTATCTTTATTCAAATCTGTGATAACAACACTGGAACCTTCTCTTGCTAAAGTGATTGCTGAGGCACGTCCAATACCGGAACCCCCACCGGTTATTAGAGAAATCTTTCCATGCACTCGGCCCATTTTATAGCTCCTTAAATGCTAGAGATAACCGCACAACTTACTATTTAACGATAGCTGTTCCTTTATCCACTTTAAGTACGCTATCGTTCTAACACTAGATATTGGAGAGGTATTTCATGGACGATCTCACTGCCGTTCAAGTTGTGATTAAAGATTATGTTGCAACTGTTACCATGCGTAACCCACCCGTAAATGCCTTGAGTCCATTGTTCATGGACGAAATCATCCTAGCATTCGATCGTCTAAGCGACATGGAAGATGTTCGGTCAATTGTTTTGACAGGCGCAGGTAACATCTTTTGCGCAGGTGCAGATATAAAAGCTCGTGCTGGTCTTTCTCCCCAACCAGGGGACCATTGGCAAGGCAGTCGTCGTGCAAGAGAGACTTTCCATAGCATCGTTGAGTGCAAAAAACCCGTGATATGCGCATTAAATGGTCCTGCCCTTGGTGCTGGTCTCGCTATTGCAGTGTCCTGCGACATCTTAATAGCTGGTGAGCGCGGGTCACTTGGGCTCCCAGAAATCAATGTTGGCCTTTTGGGAGGTGGACGGCATGCCATGCGTCTTTTTAGTCATTCTCTAACTAGACGGATGATGTTCACTGGATATCGAGTTCCTGCTGATGAGTTATACCGGTTAGGCGTGGTTGAATCTGTGGAAGCGGATGAAAAACTTTTAGAAGCAGCTCAGACTATGGCGGCAGATATTGCATCAAAAAGTCCAATAGCGATGACCCTTGCTAAACATGCCCTCAACACAATTGAAGAAATGAGTCTGCGTGATGGTTATCGCTTTGAGCAGAGCATGACGGGAGAACTTGGGAAGTACGAAGATTCAAAAGAAGCAATGCGCGCGTTTGCAGAGAAACGCCCCCCAGTTTTTAAAGGTAGGTAGGCTTCTAATTAATGATAAGTTTTAAATCACGGGACTGGCGAAATGTCTTTGTCCTTGCAACTTGCCAAATGCTTTATAATTCAGGGCGATCGCTTCTTGTAGCTACGAGCCCTCTCATTGGTTATGCAATTGCTCCTAATAAAGCACTTGCTACTGTACCTATATTTCTAGCCGTTGCAGGGACTGCTGCCGCCAGCGTTCCTGCCTCACTCCTTATGCGCCGAATTGGACGTGGACCCGGATTTTCCTGCGGTTCTGCTATTGGAGTTATCGGCGGACTTCTGTGTATTTGGGGTATCGAAACAGAAGATTTCACTTCCTTCTGCGTTGGGGCCTTTTTGTTTGGCTTATTTTCTGGCTTCGCCCAATTATATCGATTTGCAGCTGCTGATGTCGCGTCAGATGATTTCAAAAGTAAGTCAATTTCTCTAGTTCTTACAGGTGGCCTAGTAGCTGCATTTGTCGGGCCAGAACTTGCAAAACTAGGTCAGCATATGGTCGATAACCGCCCATTTATGGCCTCGTACGCCTTTCTAGTTGTCTTAACTTTGATCGGTGGAATAGTGGTCATGGCTGTTGATATTCCCAAGCTCACTCAAGAAGAACGGAAAGTTGGTGGCCGTGGGATATTGGCAATCATGGCCCAGCCAGTTTTCATAGTTGCCACTCTCTGTGCAACTGTTGCTCAGGCAGTCATGAACCTTCTGATGACATCAACGCCACTGGCTATGAAACATGCTGATCACATGTTCTCGTCAACGGCGTTAGTAATAGAATGGCATATCTTTTTTATGTATGCGCCAGGGTTCTTTACAGGAACATTTATAAAGCGATTGGGTGCGATTAAAGTCATCGCGATAGGAATTACAATTCAAGCTATCTGTATCCTAATCGCTCTTGCCGGGGAGCAAGTCATCCATTTTTGGGCGGCAATGGCACTTCTAGGCTTGGGATGGAATTTTGCGTTTACTGCATCAACAAACCTACTAACCGAAGCGCATACAGCAGCTGAAAGAGCAAAAACTCAAGCGGCCACAAATTTTATAATTTTCACAGTCGTGGCGATTGGAGCCATTTCCTCTGGAGGGCTAATGCATGCCTTTGGCTGGACTTGGGTTAATCTTGGGGCATTGCCGCTTTTAATTGTATCTTTAATTGCAGCACTTTGGCTCTCAGCTATGCGCAATCGAGTTGCATCGCAATAAAAGTTAGCAATGTGCTGAAACTATAGATAATGAGAGGGACGCAAGATGCGCATTTGTTACTTTAACGACTTTAAGTTGGGCGTTGTCAAAGGAGACGGTGTTGTTGATGTAACCGATGTCGTAAATGATATTCCTCACACTGGACCAGAAAACCTGATTTCAGGGCTCATTGCGCACTTCGATGACTATCGCGGTAAGATTCAATCTGCTGTTGCAGCTGGTAATCCGGTACCGCTTCAGGACGTACGTATCCGCCCACCCCTGCCTAGACCTGGCACAATTTCCTGCATGGCCGTGAATTATATGGAGAATGGTACGCTCCCCCAAAAACCACCAAGAAATGGCTTTCACAAAGCTGGAACAGCAGTCATTGGCGATGGTGATAAAATGGTATTACCCGATGAGCCTGCTACTATTTTTGAGGGCGAAGCAGAACTCGCACTAGTGATTTCGAAACCGTCGCGAAATGTAAAAGCTGCTGACGCTTTCGATCATATCTTTGGATATACGAATTTTATCGATGGATCAGCGCGCGGGTTACCTCCAGCTGGCAACGTCTTTTTCCAGGCAAAGTCCCGAGACACCTTCGCTCCGATTGGTCCTTTTATTGTGACAAAAGATGAAATCACTGATCCTCAAAATCTTGACGTCAAGCTGTGGACTAATGGCGTGTTGATGCAAGACTTCAATACCTCTGACATGGCCCACAAAATTCCTGAAGTTGTGGAATGGATTACATCTATTCACGCTTTAGAGCCGGGAGATATTATCGCTACTGGCACAAACCATCGGGGCCTTAACGCCTTTCAGGATGGAGACAAGGTAGAAATTGAAATTCAAGGCCTAAGCCGCCTAACCATCAATGTTCGTGATGACCTCAAGCGCACCTGGGCTCGTGAAACTCGACTGGATCGTAAAAATGCGGGTTTTGATACACCTACGCCACAGCTAACCGGAAAATACGCCCCCAAATAACCTAGCGCTGAATGCTGCCAAGACGGCCAGCCTGATAGTCCTCAAACGCGGCGATTAATTCATCCTTTGTATTCATAACAAAGGGGCCATAGCGGGCGACTGGTTCATTAAGAGGCATGCCAGCTAAAAGGAGAAACCGTCCACTCTCCTTCTCAGCTTGAAGAGATAGGTTCATCCCCTCACCTAAGACAGCCATTTGCCCGTCAAGAACTGTCTTTTGCTCTTCACCAACAGATATAGCCCCCTCAAAAACGTAGAGCGCCATATTAAATTCGGGAGGGGTTAGAACTGTCTGACTTGCCCCAGCGGTAACTCGCCAATCCTGAAGCCAAACGGGAGTATGGGTACCAATCTTAGCCGCTACGCCAAACACCTCGCCGGCAATAACTTTCACCGATATACCGTTGCTTTCAGCGATTGGGATATCTGAACTACTGACGTATTGGTAGCCAGGCTTCGCATGCTTATGAGACGCTGGCAAATTTACCCAAATTTGAAAACTATGCGCTCTACCGCCAGTAGCTTTGAATTCAGGACTAGGCATTTCGGAATGAACTATTCCGGCCCCAGCGGTCATCCACTGCACATCACCTGCACTTATAATTTGCGTTTTACCAGTTGAGTCTTCGTGGAGTTTTTCTCCCGACAACACATATGAAATGGTTTCAAATCCACGATGGGGATGGTCAGGAGCACCAAGCGCATTACCAGGAGGCCATTCAACTGGTCCCACTTCATCTAACATCAAAAATGGATCAAAATCTTCAAACGTGCTTATTGGAAAAGGTCTACGAATTGGGAAACCCTCTCCTTCAGTCAAACGATTGGAATTTACAACTCTAACGACGGAACGTGATGTCATCCGCGCAATTCAGCTAACTCATCGATAATCCATAAAGCTGTTTCACCGCGTTGAACGCGCTCAACATTATCAAAAGCATTACGCACGCGTGCTTTGTGGCTTTCAAAAGTTGGCCCAGCCATGTGGGCGGTAAGCGTTACGTTATCGAGTTGTAGAAGTGGATTATCTGGTGGAGTAGGTTCTTCTTCAAATACATCAAGGCCAGCGGCAGCGATCACACCGGATTGCAATGCCTCTGTTAAAGCTAACTCATCTACCACTGGTCCACGGCTTGTGTTTATTAAGATTGCGTCTTTCCCCATTTCCATTAATTCATCACGTCCTATCAGGCCTCTTGTTGTCTCATTCAAGGGGACATGCAAGCTAACGAGGTCCGCTTCTCGAAGAAGCTCTCGGAACAATCGGAACCTCAAACCAAGAGCATCTTCTTCCGCCTCTGAGAGGCGTTGAATATCGTTATAAATTACCGGCATGCCGAATGCCTGAGCTAAGCGCGCAGTTTTTTTACCAATACTTCCGAGGCCAACTATACCAAGGGTTTTACCTCTAAGTTCATGAACGATCGGCGCTGAATTACCCCGCCAACGTCCTCCCCGCACATTTTCATGCTGTTTTATAAGTTGTCGCGAGACTGCCAGCATAAGCAATAAGGCATGCTCTGAAACCGCGACGGAATTTGCACCACCATTATTACAAATTGGAACCCTTGCACTACGTGCTGCTTCAATATCGGCATTATCATAACCAGCACTAAGCAACTGGATCAGTTTCAATTTTTTCCCGACTGCAAATAAATCCGGCTTTACTAACTTATCAACGAAACCAACGAGAAAATCTGCTTCTGAAAGAGCATTGTCATATTCGTTGGTGCCGGCTTCAGCGATTATTAGTTCATAACCGGCTGGCGCTAATTCTTTACCGAAGTCTGCTGCCGCGGGAAAATCTGTAACAAATAGAATGCGGGGTTTCATCCGTTTAAAAACTCCATAGGCTTAATTAGCAAAAGTATTGCTGGATGTTCGAAGGTAACGCCAGGCTTATAACATCGCGACACAGCCTTTTTATAAAAGGTATGAGCATATCCCTGGAGGAATAATGGCTGTCTAGCAGATCTAGGCAGCAGCAATGAACATAAGTTGCCTAGCGCTCAGACGTATCTGAGCGCATCGGGATCCTATTTGGTATTATTGATCATCCTCAAAAATCTTTAGCCCTACACGGCCCGCATTAACGGCACATGGCCATCCAGCATAGAAGGCTGTGTGCGTGATTAAACCCCGAAGTTCATCCTGCGTTACGCCATTATCCAGCGCTCTTTGCATATGACCCTCTAGTTCAGAGGTCCGGTATAACGCTGCCAAAATTGCACAAGTAACCAGGCTCCTGTCACGTTTGGAGAGCTCTGGCTGCTCCCAAACATCCCCAAATAAGACTTCGTCGCGAAGCTTTCCTAATTGCGGAACGAGTTCATAGGCATTTTTAGCTTTGGTTTTTGCCATAACGATTATCCTCAGAAAAAATAACGCAAAATTGCGAAATTACTCTTACAGAATAACGTTCTTCAAAAAAGCCTTTGGGAAGGTTTTTTAATCTGCCAACCTGCTCCTTAAGCGCTGTAAGGCTAGTCGGAGACGCGACTTCACGGTTCCCAGCGGCGTTCCTAGTTTTGATGCGATCTCAGATTGTGACAGACCTTCATAGTAGGCGAGCCTTATTGCCTCAGCTTGATCATCAGGAAGAGTTTGAATTACTTCCTTCATCTGCTTGGCAACTTCTAGGCCTGAAACAATATCATCCGGCTGTTCTGGGGCAGTAGTTATAGTCGGATCATTGGGATCAATTTCAGGAAAGGCTACCCGCCTAAGACCATCAATTCGCTTGTTCCGTGCAATCGTAAAAATCCAAGTTGATGGAGCAGCACGAGCTGCATCGTAAGTATTAGCTCGTCGCCAAACCATAATCATGGCTTCCTGCATCAGTTCTTCGGCTTGCGCATCGTCTGCACCCAATCGGCGCATATAAGATTTCACTCTCGGTGCAAAATAATTGAATAAGTCCGCAAAGGCAGCTTTGTCACGCGACTGCCCTACACGCTGAATTAATTCAGCAAGCCCAGTGGGGGAATTGTCAAACCCTTCAGCCATTCCAGAAAAACTATTTTAAATCACCGTGGATGTTAAATTCGGAAACCTTAGCCCCATTAGACAGTTTCCGAACCACAACCCGGGCTCCGTCTGGGCCCTCAAAATGAAACAATATGTTTGCTCCATCAAGCGAGGTTTGGATAAGACGCTCACCCACCTTCATTGTAATTTCTGCCTGATTAGCGGTATCAACCTGTCTATCGCTAGATCCAATTCGATTGATCAACGTTACGACTATGACGGCAAAACCTGCCAAGAGAAGTAACCCCATCCCAATCACTAACCCTTTAATCCAGGCCATTATACCTCTCGAATCTCATCACGAATTAGTGGCAGGGCGTATGTATAGCCCATAGGTTATCTCTTTCGCCATCATGTGTTCTTTAATATTAAATAAAATCATGACGGAAACCTTTAAAGCAATTGTTGCTGACGAAGATGCAGGTAAGCGGATTGATCGCTTTCTAGCCGATGTTTGGCCAGAATTTTCTCGAGCCCGAATTACGAATTTAATTACACATCACTATGTGCACTCAAAGCATTATGGAATTAATTTCCGACCATCAGATAAAACGAGGGAAGGAGATGTCTTCACAGCATTGCCTCCACCTCCTGCCCCAGCAACACCTTCTGCAGAAGCAATCGAACTAAACGTGGTTTTTGAAGACAACTCTTTAATCGTAGTTGATAAACCAGCTGGAATGACCGTACATCCGGCACCTGGCCAAGAGACTGGAACACTCGTTAACGCCCTATTGGCACATTGCGGGGATAGTCTATCAGGAATTGGTGGTGTTAAACGGCCAGGAATTGTTCATCGGATTGATAAAGATACAAGCGGCTTACTTGTTATTGCTAAAACAGACCTCGCCCATCATGGTCTTGCAGAGCAGTTTCATGCTCATTCGGCAGAAAGAGCATACACAGCCTATGTCTGGGGCTTACCCTCTCCATCCAATGGCTCCATAGAGACCACTATTGGACGTCATCGTACTGATAGAAAACGCATGGCGGTGGGAGGCACTCCAGGCAAAAGGGCCATCACGCACTATAGCGTAAAGAGGAGTTTTGGCCTGGCTGCTGCAAAATTAGAATGCAGACTTGAAACTGGTCGAACACATCAAATTCGTGTGCATATGTCTCACATTGGTTGGCCTCTCATAGGCGATCCTGTTTATGGAAAAATTACTCCTGCCCGTCGCAGTCAATTTACACCAGAAGCACGAGAATCTGTTACGTCATTTAAAAGACAAGCTTTACATGCCCGCCTTTTAGGATTTGAACACCCTTTGACCGGAGAAACCTTGAGTTTTTTAAGTAAAACGCCACCTGACCTAGAAATTTTAGAAGAAGTACTTGAACAAGCCCTACAAAAACCGCATTTATAGGGTGTCATTGCTTAATGGTAAGGATGACTTGGTTCTAGGCCGCAACAATGGCTAGAAGGTACAAAGGTATGAGTAATAGAGCAGATACAATCTCGAGTGTGCCTACGCTCTCAGCGGATGGCAACCTACAAAGATATCTCTCTGAAATCCGTAAGTTTCCTATGCTCGCTGCTGACGAGGAATACATGCTCGCCAAGCGTTGGAAAGAGCATGGCGATGTGGATGCAGTGCACAAAATGGTAACCAGCCATCTTAGACTTGTTGCAAAAATTGCGATGGGTTACCGCGGCTATGGTCTTCCGATTGCGGAGCTCATCTCTGAGGGAAATGTCGGGATGATGCAGGCGGTTAAAAGATTTGAACCAGAGAAGGGATTTAGACTTTCTACTTACGCGATGTGGTGGATTAGAGCCTCAATCCAAGAATACATCCTTTATTCTTGGTCGCTTGTTAAAATGGGAACAACTGCGGCTCAAAAGAAGCTCTTCTTCAATCTTCGCCGGTTAAAAGGGCAAATAAAGGAGATTGATGATGGAGACCTTGCTCCTGAAAGTGTGAAACAGATCGCGACAACGCTCGCTGTTTCAGAAGACGACGTAGTGCAAATGAATCGTCGTATGTCAGGTGGAGACCAGTCTTTAAATGCCCCTATGCGTCAGGATGGCGAAGCCGAATGGCAGGATTGGTTAGTTGATGACAGCGACACTCAAGACATCGTTGTGGCGGAGGCAGATGAATTAGATCATCGTCGCAGTATGCTAGAAGCTGCTATGGCAACTTTAACGGAACGCGAGCGTCATATATTCACAGAACGCCGGCTCCGCGACGATCCCGTTACATTGGAAGATCTTTCAAATGATTTCGGTGTAAGCCGTGAGCGTGTGCGCCAAATTGAAGTCCGGGCTTTTGAAAAAGTTCAGCGTGCTATTCGTAATATGGCTACGCAAGACGTGATAGCTCAGACCAAAGCCACTGAACGCTTCCGGGCAGACTGACTGTAGTTTTTATTTTTTTAACTAGAAAATTTCGAGCCACCTTGTCGAAATTTCCCGCTTGCCTCAATCAGCTGGTTCAGGGTGATACCCGCGGTCAACGACTGCTCATAAGGTTGCGCTTCAGCAGCTTTATATGCGTCAATTGTTTGACGCACGGCGATTTCATCTAATGATAAAATATGAGTGATAAAGTTCTCTGCCTCAGCGTCCAAAGCCTCTTTCCCCATAGCAATGCGATTAATAAGTCCGGCAGCATGAAGTCTTTCTGCAGTTTCCAAAGTTCCAAATAATGCGAGTTCAAGCCCTATTCTTGAATGTACCTTGTTAGCAAGAATTGGAGTGCACATAGCTGCTGGAAAGCCATTAGCCATCTCCAAAGCACCAAATTTAGCTGTTGCTTCAGCTATTAAAAAATCTGTCGCCATAGCTAGCGTAAATCCACCGGCAACAGCAGCACCTTCTACAATGGCTACAGATGGAAATGACAGTGCTCGCAGGTCCTGGAATACCTCACCCCAGATCTGATGCTGTCTTAAGGCCTGTTCTTGGGTGAGAGTTGCTGCCTCCTTTAAGTCCCTTCCCGCGCAAAACACCCCACCGGAACCTCTAAGAACTAGGCATTTTGAATTAGTGGAAACTGCTGCTTTAAGACAAGCTCGGAGAGCTTCCATTGCCTCAAGGTCAAGAGCGTTTCTGCGTTCTGGCCTTGAAAAAATTATCTCAAATCTACCATCATCAAATTGCTGACTTTTAATCATCCGTTAATCAGATCCTCAATATCGCGGAGTTTTCTTTCAAGATTTGACCTTGTCGAAGAGCCAACAGCCACTTTACTGAGAGCTTTTTCAAGGCTTATTTTCGCGCGCTTAAATGCATCGTTAGCTTTTTGCGGGTCTTCAAGCACTTTGTATGCACGTCCAAGACGAAGCCAACCATCTACGTCGTCTGGATTTTTTTCCATTCTATCAGCCAGGCGTTGGACCATAGACCTAATGAACGCTTTTTGGTCGGAGGGAGCCATTTCTTGAACCGCAGCTACTGTCTCCTGGTCAGGCCGTACATCACCGGCAATAGCGCCTGTGAGCCCACTAGTTGAACCAACTGCTCTTTCTGGTTCCACGCTCATTGGCATGATGCCGCCCTTCATTGCTGCGTTTGAAATCTGTTCGCGAACAGATTCCAACCAAGGCGCATCTGGAGGGGCATCAGCTGTTAACCCGCGCCATAAGGCAATTGCACCGCGATAATCCCCTAACTGAGATCTGGAGGCTGCTATATAAAATCGGGACTTAATTTCCTGAGGGTCCTTTGCAAGCGCTTCTTTGAATATCTCTACCGCCCTTGGGGAGACAGTGCCAAAAGATTCAAAAACTAAAGTTTCACCATAATCCGACAGAAGTTCTGCAGAACTATTATCCCCTGCCACCTGGAGCGCACGCTCAAAGGCTTTTACTGCTGAATTATATTCACCAAGAGATCGTTGGGTCCGCCCCAATGTCACCCAGCCTTGAAGATCATTAGGATTATTTTGTAAGCGTTGTGTTAGTCGGGCAATCATTGCCCTACCCTCGCTTAAACCACCAGAACTCTGAGACACCCTACCCGATGAAGAGGACTGGGAATCTTGGCGACTGGATAACGGGGCATCCTTAAGCCCAAGAGTCCCAAGGTTAAGATATAGCCCCCCCGTAGCTAAAACTGCCACCAGTCCAAGACAGACAGGAAAAATAGTACGAGAAAAACTACTTCCAGGCACCTCATCATAAACGTGCCCTTCACTTGGCGAACGATCAATGGCTCGCAACATTCTACGTTCTATTTCCGCCCTTGCGGCAGCGGCCTCCGCTTCTGGCAACCGGCCAAGCTCTCTGTCCCGATCGATCTCATCTAGTTGATCACGAAAAACGGCTAAATCAAAACTGGTTGAACTTATATCTTTTGATGCGCGGTCAGAGCGTATTAAGGCTATCAGCACCGCATAAATAATGCCTGCAGAGATAAAAAGTCCCGATATATAGAATACAGCTTCTGTCATTCGTCACTCTCGCGATTAAGTGCCGAAGTTAAGCGTGTTCGCTCTGCATCATTTAAAGGTGTATCCGCAACAGCCGTCTTTTTTCGCCTAACTGTCAAAAGCATTAACCCAATGCCAACAAAAACAATTAAGATTGGACCATACCATAAAATATAAGTGGATTGCTGAACTGGCGGATTGAGTAGGACAAAGTCTCCATAACGTTTACGGATATGTTCTAAAGCCTCTGCATCGGTGTCCCCCGCAACCAGTCTTTCGCGTACCAAGATGCGTAAATCGCGAGCGAGCTCAGCATTGCTGTCATCAATCGACTGATTTTGGCAAACCAAGCAGCGTAATTCCAAAGACAGTGATCTTGCACGAGCTTCTAAGCCAGGATCGCTTAAAATTTCATCTGGGAGAACAGCTTTCGCCAAATTAGGGGCTAAAAATAATGAGAGCATTAACACTGTCACTAAACCACGCATTAATTACGCCCCTTAAAAAACGGTAGAATATTTTTCTCCACAATTTCTGGGGTTAAAGCACCCGCATGTTTAAATATTACGGTGCCATCACCATCAATCACAAAGGTCTCAGGCACACCATAAACACCCCACTCAATCCCAGCTTTACCATCATTATCAAAGCCAACCTTTGTGAAGGGATCGCCTAATCTGTTTAACCAATTGGATGCAGCAACTGCCTTATCCCGATAATTTATGCCATGCACCAAAATACCTTCTTCTTTTGCAAGGCGGTCAACCAAAGGGTGCTCTGCAACACACGGCACACACCAGGATGCCCAGACGTTTAGGATTAGTGGCCGTCCACTAGTTAAGTCATTACGATTTAAAACATCAAAATTGGCAAAAGGTGCCTTAGCTCGACCAGGCAATGGGGCCAGTGAAAACTCAGGAGAAGGTTTATTGATAAAGGCCGATGGGACTGACCGAGGATCTCCATCAAGTCCTAGATAGAAAAAAACACCCAATCCAAGACAAAACATGAGAGGCAATAAGTATAGAACTTTCCTCATGAAATTATTGTGCGCCTGCAGGAATTGGCCTGGATGAAACTGCTTTTTTTCGACTATTTGATGGCGCTCCAATGCGCAGTCTGCGGTCTGATAGGGAAACTAAACCTCCAATAGCCATAATAATTGTTCCAAACCAAATCCAAGGTGTTAAAGGATTTTTATACAGTCTAGTTGTCCATCCGGCTGAACGGCTCCCTTCGCCTATCACAGCATACAGATCTGCAAGCCAAGTAGTATGAATTCCAGCCTCTGTAGTCATATCTTGTTCAACGGGATAACGCCGACGCTCCGCGTTCACTGAGGCGATCAGACTGTCGCCTTCAGTTATTACAAAAACTGCCCTCTCGGCCACATAATTTGGCCCTTGTAAAGACACTACATTATCTAACGTAAAGGTATAATTACTGACAGCAACGGACTGACCTATCTTCATATTTTGAACTGATTCAGTCTTAAAAGCGGTTGTTCCGATAACTCCCGCCAGGAGTACTCCCACGCCAAGGTGTGCTATCGTCATGCCATATACCGACCGCGGCGTTTGTCTAAGCCGTCGCCATGTGTCTGCGGCAGATGATTGGAAAAGCTTTACCCTCTCGGCTAACTCCATACACGAGCCGATAATAATCCAAGCTGCCGCACCGACCCCAATGGCAGGCAAAATACCATCAACCCCGGAATATATGAGCGTGATAGCAATAGCAGCTAAGGCTACAGTCCCTGCGAACCATAGGGTGCTTAAAGCGCTCAAAATATCTCCTCGTTTCCAAGAAAGTAAGGGGCCGACGACCATTGCCGCCAATATTGGGACCATTAATGGTCCGAAGGTGGCGTTAAAATACGGGGGCCCAACTGAAACCTTTCCTGCTTCAAGAACGTCTAAAAATAACGGATATAAAGTACCAAGAAGAACCGTCAGCGCAGCCACCGATAGGAACAAGTTATTTAAAAGCAGACCCCCTTCGCGGCTAATGGGTCGAAAAAGACCTCCCGGTTGAAGGCTTGGGGCACGGATGGCAAAAAGTGTTAATGAGCCTCCAATTGCTATCACCAGAAGGAGAAGGATGAAAACGCCGCGCTCAGGGTCTGTTGCGAAAGCATGCACACTTGTCAGAACGCCAGATCGCACAAGAAAAGTGCCCAGAAGCGACATGGAGAAAGCTAGAATTGCAAGCAGTATTGTCCAACTTTTTAGTGCATCTCGCTTTTCGACTACTATGGCTGAATGCAAAAGTGCCGTAGCAAAAAGCCAGGGGATAAAACTGGCGTTTTCTACCGGGTCCCAAAACCAGAAACCACCCCAGCCAAGCTCATAGTACGCCCACCAAGAACCTAACCCAATGCCAACAGAAAGACCGCACCAGGCAGCAAGTGTCCAAGGTCTAACCCACCTGGCCCATGCTGCATCTACCTTACCCTCAATCAGAGCTGCCACGGCAAAAGAGAACGATATGGAGAGGCCTACGTAACCAAAGTAAAGAAATGGCGGATGGAAAGCTAAACCAGGGTCTTGCAATAAAGGATTTAAGCCCTGCCCATTTGCTGGAGGAACCAGTACGCGCTCAAATGGATTTGATGTAAACAGCATGAAAGCGATAAACCCAAACGCAATCATTCCTTGAATGGCTAGTGTGCGCGCTCGAAGTTGAGGAGGTAAGTTACGACCAAAACTTGCGACCATTGCCCCAAATAACGTTAAAATAAGTACCCAGAGAAGCAGAGAACCCTCGTGATTTCCCCAAGCTCCACTGATTTTATAAAGTAAAGGTTTGTCGGAATGGGAATTCTGAATGACATTCAGTACGCTAAAATCACTGGTAACGAATGCATTCACCAATGCTGCAAAGGAGAGAAGCACCAGGGCAAATTGAGCCAGAGCTGTCGTCTTTGCTAAATCCATAAGGCCAATATCGCCTCTGTGAGCCCCGTATAAAGGAAAGCTCATCTGAACTGCAGCCAGAACAAAGGCTGCAATCAAAGCAAAATGACCAATCTCCGCTATCATTTTGTATGCCCCTTCATCCCCTCTTCTGCATTATTTTCTTGCCAGTACCCGGATTTCTTCAAAGCTTCAGCTACCTCCGGCGGCATATAGGACTCATCGTGCTTAGCTAGTACCTCTACCGCAAGAAAACTCCCATCTGTTTGCAAACGGCCTTGAGCTACTACCCCTTGAGCCTCTCTAAATAAGTCAGGGAGAATTCCATTATAAATCACGGGAACAGAAGCACCGCCATCGGTAAGACTAAAAGAAATTTCAGATGAACCAGCAGTACGTTTTACGCTGCCTTCTTCAACTAACCCACCGATACGAATGAGCCGTCCAATCTCCGCTTTACCCTCGGCAATATCAGAGGGGCTCCGAAAGAACACAATGTTCTCCTCAAACGCTGTAACAGCTAACGCAGCGGCTCCGCCGAGTAAAATGACCGCAAGGGAAACAAGCCATAAGCGTTGTCGTTTACGGCT
Organism: Rhodospirillales bacterium; assembly: GCA_008081395.1. Lineage (GTDB taxonomy): Bacteria > Pseudomonadota > Alphaproteobacteria > Bin95 > Bin95 > VMCJ01. Next base: position 17,215 of record VMCJ01000039.1, read on the forward strand.
TCTCATCTTCGGCTCCAGAGTTTTTGTGGCGTTGCCGGCGGCGGGGCGACGATGTCTCAAGTGCTTTTAATTCTTTTTCACTATTTTTTAGAACAAGAACCGTCCCAAAAACGAGCCCCATTAATAG
>VMCJ01000121.1 GCA_008081395.1 Rhodospirillales bacterium
TCAGCATGAAATAGTGGTCTAGAAAGTGCCCCACATTCAAAAGCAGAAAATACTTAGTGTCGCGGGAAACCATCATTCTCAATCTCACCAACGTGTTAGTGAGAGAATTATATCAGGCTTTAAAAAAATCAGACTAGCCCCATAAAATTTAATGGCCCGTTCCCAAAATCCCTGTCCTGACAGAGTAATCGACGGCTAACCCATATTCAGGATCATCGTCACCCTCAACGACTAATTGTCCTGCACGGTTCAACAATCGATGACAGTCACGAGAGAGGTGGCGCAGCGTCAATTGTTTCCCCTCCGCCTCATACTTTTCAGCAAGCGTTTCGATTGCCTGCAGAGCAGATTGGTCCACGATACGACTTTTTAGAAAATCTACAGTGACCGCTGCAGGGTCGCCTTTTGGTTGGAAGAGCTCCGCGAAACCGTCGGTTGATCCAAAAAATAGGGGACCTTCGATCTCATACACCTTTGCTCCCTCAGGAGTTGATCTAACCACGGCGCGAATACGAGTTGCATTGTTCCAAGCGTAAGCAAGTGCGGAGACGATCACTCCTACGACAACAGCGACAGCCAGGTCAGTCATCACGGTTGTTACTGTGACAAGCAGCATCACAACAGCATCTGTGAATGGAATTTTGCGAATGATTTTGAGACTTCGCCACGCAAAGGTACCGATTACAACCATGAACATCACACCGACAAGTGCAGCTAGAGGAATTTGCTCAATCAGTTCAGAGCCAACGAGGATAAATGCCAGAAGAAATATCGCTGCAGTTATGCCTGAAAGACGCGTGCGCCCTCCCGATTTAACATTGATCATGGACTGACCAATCATGGCGCAGCCGCCCATGCCACCAAAGAAACCAGTAACTGTATTCGCTACTCCTTGCGCTACACACTCCTTAGAAGCGCCGCCACGTTTTTCGGTGATTTCTCCAACTAAATTCAGGGTGAGAAGGCTCTCTATAAGGCCAATGGCCGCCAGTATCACGGCGTAGGGCAGAACGATTTTAAATGTTTCCAAATTCATTGGCACAATAGGCAATGCAAATTCAGGTAAATTACCTTTTATCGAAGCCAAATCTCCCACGCGCGGTACATCAATCCCAAAGATCATTACGATCGCAACCACGACTGCAATCCCTGCCAGTGGCGCTGGAATTACTGACGTGAACTTTGGGATAATCCAGATAACGGCCATTGTGAGGCCCGTGAGGGCCAACATCGCGTAAAGAGGCGTTCCTGACATCCATTGAGTGTCACCGCCGTCGGTACTGTGTATTTGGAACTGGGTTAGCTGCGCTAGGAAAATGACTATTGCCAGTCCATTAACAAAGCCGAGCATCACGGGATGTGGAACAAGTCTGATGAACTTTCCAAGTCGCAACACCCCAGCTGCTATTTGGATTAATCCCATTAGAACGACTGTCGCGAAAAGATATTGGACGCCGTGCTCAGCCACCAGTGAGACCATTACAACGGCTAACGCGCCCGTAGCTCCCGAAATCATGCCAGGACGGCCGCCAATGAGTGCTGTTATCAGTCCAACAATGAAGGCCGCGTAAAGGCCTACAAGGGGATGCACTCCCGCCACAAAAGCGAATGCAACAGCTTCAGGCACAAGGGCTAGAGCTACTGTAAGCCCCGCTAAGATTTCAGTTTTTAAGAGATTGGGCGACAAACGGCCCATACCAAGCAGCGAACTGGTAGTTGCTGCTGCCAATGATTGTTTGAGCAAAATTATTCCAAAAAATTACGTGTGGGGAGATGTGAAGTGCGGACTATATGCATTCGATGCTGCGATGCAACATTTTGGGTTTTGTTTTTTTAGTTACTAAAAGAAATTTTTTAGCGTTGATTTAAGTTAGAAAACGGATTGCCAGATCGACTGTTTTTGGAAATGTTTTTTGTAACTAAGGTACATCAATCCAGCCATGTCCTTCATTAATGACGCGTGATACCCAAGGGACCATCCAGGCAATAAATGCCTCATAGTCGCCGGTCGACGACCATTCCACTGGAGATGATCTTGTCTGTGGATTAGCACTATCGGACGCTTGGGTCGTGAATATCCCCCTCGTAATAAATTCAGAATGATCATTCCCAATTTTAAGTTCCACAAACTCGATCTCGCCAGCTCCATTATCAGGTAACAGTCTATAGCGCATACGAATAGCTTCTCCGCCCCAGGAAGTTTCAAGATCGCTTCCAGGTTTGTCGTGCCAAAGCTCTTCGAGTTGATCGAAGAATGTTTGCCAGACGAACATTAGTGTGTCGTGTATGTCGTCGAGGGTTGGAAGGTCTGCAGCGTCGTCCATAGATTTTTTTCTTTCACATTCCTCCAAAAGTTATAGCCCTACAAACACCTATTGCGAGGGTCAGGTGCATTGCCAGCAGACCTTTATCCAGTAATCATGCAAATGATATGCGCGAGGAGAAGCTCGATGCCCGATACCCCCATCACATTTGGCTGGTTCCTGCCTACCAGTGGAGACAGCACTTGGCTGGCCGATCCATCTGGTCATATCCCGCAGAGCCGAGCGCTCTTTGACGAGATAGTTGATGTCGTGGATAAAGCTGGTTTTAGCTACATGTTAATGCCTGTAAATGCGGCCTGTTGGGAGGCAACAGTGGTTGGTTCCTACTACGCTGCCCGTACAAAGAATGTTGCGCCCCTAATAGCCCTCCGCTCCGCCTACTGTAACCCTGTTCTTTCAGCAAAAATGTTTGCAACACTGGACCAAATTTCTGGCGGAAGACTTTGCGTTAATTTGATTGCGGGCATCAATGATGACGACACTAAAGCGGATGGTATCCCTGATACAAAAGAAGTTCGCTACGAGAAGATGGACGAGGAAGTCCAAATCATGAAGAGGCTTTGGACTAGTCATGAGCCGATAGGATTTGAGGGCAAGCACTATCAAGTTGATGCTTCGATTGAGCCAAAGCCCCTACAGCAACCTCACCCTCCATTTTTCCTTGGAGGAGCTTCGGAGCAGGCCCTTGAGATTTCGGCAAAGCACTCGTCAGTCCATCTGTTCTGGGGCGATAGGCCATCTGGCATTGCAAAAAAGATTGAAGATTTGAAGGTTCGAGCTCGTAAATATGGAAGGGAGGAAGTCCTTCAATTTGGCATGCGCCTGCAGATTGTCTGCGCCGAGACGGAGGATGAGGCGTGGGCCGATGCAGCGAAATTAGTTGCTGGTGCCGATGGAATGCGCCTCGCTAATATGAGGGGCAAAACTGATGCTGTTGCAGGTATTCGCAAGACATCAGAGGCAAATAGACAAGTATGGAAACTCCTAGAAGAATCCGGCGAAGACATGATGCTTGCGCCACACCTTTGGGCGGGTATTTCCAAGGTGCGCGCTGGAGCTGGTATTGCTGTAGTTGGAAATCCAGATCAAGTTGCAGCGACGCTAGACGAATTTGTCGATGCTGGTTGTTCAAGTTTCTGCTTGTCTGGCTACCCTCACGCTAAGGCGGCTAGGATTTTTTCAGAAAAAGTACTTCCTAAATTTAAGGGGCGCATTTCCCGCGCACTCCCTCAGGCGGCGTAGAGACTGTACAATGGAAATGCCTCACACTGGAGCGCCAGACGACGGCCTCAATCTGAAACGCTACTTGGTTCTTATAGCATCATTGATTTTTATGATTGTTGGCACGGGAAGTATCTATTTCCTTGTTGTGGCATTGAAACTTATCAGCGCAGAGTTCGAGTGGCCGCGAACAATTCCCTCCATTGCTTACTCTCTCCAATACTTTGGTGGTGGAGTAGGCGGCATATTCATGGGTTGGGTGCTTGATCGTATGGGAATGGCAGTCCCCGCTTTCGTTGGCGCGTTGATGATTGGAGCAGGGGCTCTCCTCACGACTTATATTTCGAACGAGTGGCAATTGTTTTTCATATACGGCGTGATGATGGGGCTCCTTGGAAGATCTGCTCTATTCTCACCATTAACGGCAAATATTACTCGTTGGTTTGAACATAAACGTGGCATGGCAGTTGGCATTGTTGGTTCAGGACAGGCTCTCGCTGGAGCGGTCTGGCCCCCAATCTTTAACTACACGTTTGGAATTTACGGCTGGCGCGATACGTCTTTCTGGTACGGGGTATTCACTCTGGCGACGCTTCTACCACTTTGCCTGGTACTTAAGATGCGTCCACCGGCAACTATACTCGCACCCGCGCTAGCAAAACGATCTGATGGAGCAAAGCCTCTAATCCTTTCACCGAGGCGTATGCAAATCACATTGTGTTTCGCTTCTATTGGCTGCTGTGTAGCAATGTCGTTACCGCTCGCTCATTTAGTAAGTCATGTGAGTGATCTTGGTTATGACCCTGCGCGTGGAGCCGAAATTTTATCACTTATGTTAGCGTGTGCTGCTGTTGCCAGCTTCTTTGGAGTTGGCTTTTTGTCTGGAAGATTTGGCGGATTGAAGGCAATTTTTGTTTTCTCTACCGCGCAAATGATTTTTCTTTTTGCTCTCGCCTTTGTGAATGATTTGACGTCGCTTTACCTTGTCGGAGCCCTTTTTGGGCTTGGTTATGGTGGAATACTGCCCTGTTACCCAATTATTGTGCGAGAATTTTTACCTGCTGCGGAGGCGGGGCGCCGAACTGGCTTGGTTATCCTCTGCGCTGGCGGTGGTATGGCTTTAGGAGCTTGGCTAGGTGGAATTAGCGTCGATCTAACTGGTTCTTACCAGCTCGGCTTTATCATTGGCGCCTTGTTCAACCTAGCCAATCTTTTAATCATCTCTAGCTTGATCGTGAGAGCTCGTTTGCAGTTGGCTGAGGCTTAAGCGCCACGAACATAGCGTTTGCAGAGTATGCGAAGCCTGTCGCGGAAGTGCGGGCGAACTTTCAAAGTCCAAGGGGTATTCACGGCCTTTGACCACGCTTCAGTCTTGGTAACGTCTGGAGACTCTAGGTGGTAAATGGCGACGTATTTTCTCCCATCAGCACTTTCAGGCTGATCAGTGGCTTGAACAAAGCGCCGCGCCGCCATGCAGCCTGGAACGGCGGCGAGAGATGGAATGTGCTCTTCGTTATACCAAGCATTAAAGTCAGCTTCGCCCTCAGCCGCGCAGTTCATAGCATTTACAAGAAGGCCTCCAGCGCCTGCAGGTGCAGCAAGATCACCCGGCAGGGTTTGGTCGCCTTCAAAGCGAAGTTTGCGATCGCACATCGCCGTTACCCGCTTCGACCAAACAGAAAGGTTCTCGTAGGCGACGGCTTTGTAAGCTTCACTCCTCAACACAGATAAAGCATCTAAGTCATAAGAGGCGACTGCGACCGTCGGGTTCTCAACGTCCAACCATCGTTCGCATAAGCCAAATCCAGGGACAGCTTCCCGTTCTGGAACATGCTCGAGGTCGTACCAGTCATGAAACTCGTCTGTGTGAGCTTTGGCAAAATCAAAGCCGACGAGGAGTAGGCCGCGTGACATAGTTGAAACTCCTATTTTGAGTGAAAGGTCTCAAATTTTAAGAACTTTGAAAAAGAACATTGGCAGTCTTTATGTGCTAACGGCAACTATCTTGCTGCTCCAATTACCAAAAAGATTTGAAGAGAAGGGGTCGAGGTTTGGCTCAAGCGTGAATTCTAAAGTCTCTATAGAAGCCTTATCTGAATTAGCTGCCACCCATAGCAAGCAGTCGATCGTAGGCGAGCCGGGGCGTTCGAATTACATCTGCAGCCTTGCGCTCTCTGCGAAGAGCTGCAGAACGATCAAAGGGCATTCGAGGTTGCGGTCCCCCCGATACTGGCCGAGCAGTACGAACGGCGTCGGCATATTCAGAAACTGCAGCGCGAAAGTCTGCTTCTGGATTGAAGAGGTCTGGTTTCATCGCAATCACAACAAAACCAAATTTAGCCAGATCGGGCGGCATAACGGGTGATCCCGCCATTGCACCTAGCAATTGTACTACGTGCGCTAGTCCGGATCCTTTGTGCCCGCCCCAAGCCGTAAATGCTCCAGCAAGAGCCGCATCAGGGTCTGTAGTTGGCTTACCGCTTGCGTCCCACGCTTTCCCCGGGTCTAGAGGTTTACCTAAGCGTTTTGCTAGAAGTACCTCAGCATGCATGATGTTTGATGTGCCTATGTCCCAGATGATTGGGTCGCCCAAGCTCGGAAAGCCGTAGCAGATTGGATTTGTGCCAAACCGCCCGTCGACAGCGCCTTCAGGTGCAACCCAAGGTGATGCATTAGAGGCAATCATAGAGACCAAGCCTTCTGCTGCCATCATCTCGGCAAAGTAGGAAAGCATCCCAGTGTACCAGGTGTCATCGCCCACTACCGCTGCGAGGCCCATGTTCTTTGCCTTGGCAATCGCGATTTCTGTGGCCTTGTAGGCGACGACGTAGCCCAGGTTATCTTTTCCCTTAATCTTTGCAGAAACAGGGGTCTCGTGGACAATTTCAACTGGCCCTGGGGGAGGTCCAGTTCGCTCCAACCGTTCTACGATACTGACAAGTCGTGGCAGTCCGCCGTAATCCAGGCCCCGAAGTTCACAGTCTATGAGGTGATCAGCTATCAGGGAAGCGTAGTCTGCTCTTTGTCCTTGAGCGATAAGCACGCGCTCAGCTAAGGCTCTAGCATCCTCAATTGAAAGTTCGACGTCCATTTGAGATCCCTCCAATATTGGGGAAGATGATCAGCATGGGATAGGGTGGATTGAAACTAACACCGATGGCAAGCGTTTCGGAAAACAAGATAGGGCTATATTATGAGTAGAGCGATACGGATCCATGAGCATGGAGGACCAGAAGTCCTCAAACTTGATAACGTTCCAATACCAGAGCCGGGGCCTGGGCAAGCACTCATCCGTAACAAGGCCGCTGGCATTAATTTTATCGATTTGCACCAACGCGCTGGACGTTACCCGCTTCCAAAATTGCCAGTTACCCTTGGCATGGAAGGTGCAGGCGTTGTTGAGGCTCTTGGTCCTGGAGTGACGGCTGTCGAAGTTGGTGATCGCGTTTCATACGTGATGGGCGGACACGGCGCAGCCCCGGCAACTTATGCGGACTATACTCTAGTAGATGGAGACGCTTTGATCCGACTGCCCGACGAAATAGATGATGAAACAGCGGCAGCTATGACCCTAAAAGGATTAACTGCCCACTATCTTCTGCGGGGCTCATACCCCGTGGAGGCGGGAGAGACTATCCTTGTTCACGCGGCTGCTGGCGGAGTTGGCCTTTTGTTGTGTCAGATGGCCAAGGCAATAGGGGCGCGGGTAATTGGCACTGTTGGGTCTGAGGAGAAGGCAGACCTTGCCAGTGCTCACGGCTGCGATCACGTCATTCTCTACCAAAAAGAGGATGTGGCTAAACGCGTCAAAGACCTGACTGGTGGAGAGGGTGTCCCAGTGGCCTATGATGCCGTTGGCAAGGATACATTTGAAGCATCACTATCAAGCCTGAAGGTACGTGGAGTTTTGGTGTCCTACGGCACTGCGTCAGGTCCAGTGCCACCGTTTAATATCTTCGAATTAAATCCGCGCGGTTCTCTTTACATCACGAGTGCAGGCCTTGCTTGGTACACAAGGTCTCGCGCAGAGTTAATGGAGAGGGCGTCAGAGTTGATCGGTATGGTTGCGACCGGCGATATAGTAGTTCCAGTTCGCCAGCGATTTTCGTTAGAAGATACTGCTGATGCCCACAGAGCATTGGAGGGCCGTTTCACGGTGGGGGGATCAGTGCTCACGCTTTGAAATGAGTATTTATCTCTGGTTGCGCCTTATTGGCGCTTTCTTTACTGGCAGTTTCAGAAAAAATGCTTTTTAGACGTGCTCTTTGCAGAGACGGCGGCACTTCGTAAACTCTTCTAGACAGGCCTCAAAATATTTGAGGCGAATTTTATTGCGTGAGGAGGAAAACCCATGCGCATCGTTAATCCTTCCTTTGGCAGGCAGCTGGATGCGGGTGCAAAGGCCGTATCAGAAAAAAGCCCAACAGATTGGCTCAACGATCCCGTAGCCATCATTTCGAATTCGAAGCCTAACGCTATGGAGTTACTCCAAGGTGTTCGCAAGTTAATGGGTGAGTTTAGATCCATCGATAACGTCGATTATATGGACAAGCCAAGTGCTGCCCACCCAGCACCTCCGGAGTTAGTTGAACGTGTAATCAATAATTATCGGGGTGCCATCGTCGCTTTAGCGGATTGAGGGTCATGTTCGTCGTGGAGTTTCCATGACAGCATGACCTTTGAAGAAGCAGGCGTCGAAACCTACATCGTCATCACTGAGACTTTCTTGCCGCTGGTTCGCGCGCAAGCAAAAGCTCGGGGTGCAAATCCTAAACTTCTAATTGTTAAGCATCCCGTAGGCGGCTTAAACGAAGACGAATTAAGGGAGCGCATTCAGACGGCGTTTGGTGAACTTAAGACGGTCCTAGCGGCCTAACAATTTGGCCGACGGTTTACGGATCGTCGGCCTTCACTAATTCAGGAGCTTCTATGAGCGACCCCCTGAACGACGAGTTTTTAGACCTCGGCGATATGGACTTTGACGCATTTAATGATTTTGCCATCGATCAGGGTTGGAGCGATGGCATGCCTATGATCCCACCAACTGAAGCAAAAGTTGCCGCGTGTGTTGCAACTTGTCATGGAGACAATGCTCCCTTCCCACCAATGTCTCCGCGTCTTGTACTGCCCACCTTAGAGACAATCGCGGCGAATGCTGTAATGGCGGGTTGCAAGCCGGAATATTTCCCGGCAGTGGTTGCATCGGTCCGTGCCATTTTAAACCCTGATTACAACCTGCACGGAACTCTAGCTACCACGCATCCATGCGCACCGATGATTGTAGTCAATGGTCCTGCTCGGAACGTCATGGGAATTAACTGTGGTGCGAACTGTTTTGGTCAGGGATGGCGGTCAAACGCCTCTATAGGCAGAGCCTTGATGCTCACTATGATGAATGTGGGTGGGGGTAAGCCTGGCGATATGGATCGCTCAACTCAGGGTTCGCCGGCAAAGTACTCTTTCTGTTTTGGAGAGAATGAAGAAGAGAGCCCTTGGGAGCCGTACCACGTTCGCCGTGGTTTTAATGCTGAAGACAGTGTAGTTACTCTGCTCCCCGCGGAACCACCGCATAATGTCAATGACCACGGCAGCACGACTGGTGATGGACTACTGCAAACTATTGCCGGTTCGATATCACAGACGGGAGCGAACACTATATATGGTTCCGCTCCATTTATGGTGGTCATAGGGCCAGAGCACGCAGCAACAATGAAGCGTGATGGTTGGACGGTTCCTGCAATTCAAGAAAAATTACATCACGATAGTGCAACGCCAGTTGAGCGAGTTTCGAAAGAGAATCAGAAAAATTACGAAGAGCGCGGTCAAGTAATTCAGAACGGCCGTTATTACCACTCTCGTACTCCAGAGGATATTCAGGTCGTCGTGGCGGGAGGGCCGGGCAAACATTCCGCGGTCATTCCAACTTTTGGTTTCACTGAGGCTTGCTCAGAGCGACTGCCGATACGTTGAGTGACTGGCCTATCTTAGATCCTGCTTTATCGTGGGAAGAAGCACAATCGACGCTTGAAGAGGCTGGGTTATCTGATGGCTTGCCAATGGTACCGCCTACAGAAATGCGCCTTTCTTCAATGCTAGTCGGCGTCAATCATCCGGATTTCTCTCACGGCATGGTAATGCCGATGTTTGGCGATCTGACTGCGAGGGCCGTTGCCTACAACTGTGTGCTGGCTGGAGCACTGCCTGGGGCTGTACCAGTTGTTCTGACTGCAGTATCGGCGATGTTAAATCCAGACTTTAACCTTCTGGGGCTTATGACAACGACTGGCACGCCGGCCGTTGCAACAATCGTTCACGGGCAAGTCGCTGAGAATTTGGGCATGAACCACGGCGTTAACTGTTTGGGGCCTGGTAACAGAGCAAATTCAACTTTGGGTCGTGCAATCGCACTTGTTTTGAGGAACATAGGAGGGGCAAAGGAGACAGTCGGCGACATGGCTACAATGGGTCAGCCAGGAAAACTCGCCTTTTGCTTTCCTGAAAATCCTCAAGGAGGTCTCCCTTCTCTGACTGAGCGACTGGGTTTGGGTTCTACTGATGCAGTCACTGTTCTTGGAGTTTCTGGGACGATGGAAGTCCTTCCGCTGGATGAACGTGACACTCCAGAGGCAATTCTAGCCCCCATGGCTGCAGCGCTCGCAGCTTCGAGTGCAGTTGCTGGTGCTGGAAGGATGCGCGAGGCTGGCGATCAAATTTTTCTAATTGGACCGGAAATGATTGCGGACTTAGCGAAGCATGATTGGGGCATTAACGAAATACAATCATTCATACATCGAGAGCGACGACTGGCTTTAGGTGATGTAGCGTCAGTTGAAAGTACTGCACCTGGTGCTGTTGAGCCTGGATCAATTCATGCAATTGTAACTGGCGGTCCTGGTGTAAAAATGACTTGTCTTCCCATTTGGGCTGGAGGGTCGAGGATCCAAACTATGCCGCTGCTTTTTCCTTGAGGGTAACGGACTGATGTTTACTGTAGAGGCGACCCATTCTGCCATCGTGATCGGAGCAGGTCCCGCTGGGATGAAAGCTGCTACGGATTTGGCGAATAAGGGGGTAAGTACTGCACTCGTTGATGATGGTTACATGGGTGGCCTAATAGCGAATGTTGGAGACCTAACAGGGCCGGAAGAAATCAAAGGCCAATCGGGAGCAGATGTTGCTGGCATTCTTCTAGGAAATGCTTTGGAAGCGGGCGTTGACTACAGGATGGGTGCTGCCACTAGCCTAGAGCAGCATGGCGATCTTTGGATCTTGCCAGATTTAGAATTGTCGGCTCCAAATGTTGTGGTGGCAACGGGCGCTCGTCTTGCAAAACTTGGGGTGCCTGGAGAAGAACGTTTAACCGGTTTAGGTGTTTCATCTTGCGCGTTTTGCGATGGGGGGTTGTACCGAGGGGAGGAAGTCGTCGTTGTTGGAGGTGGTGATGCGGCCTTTCAGGAGGCCCTGCACTTGGCAACACTTTGCGAGAAGGTTCAAATATTAATCCGTGGCCCTGAGCCTCGTGCCCGACATCAGCTTACAGCAGAGGCTAGGGGTAAGACTAATATTGAGATCAGGACTAATGTATCCGTTTTGGAGGTGGTGGGCGATACGGGCGTTGATGCAATAGACGTGAATTGTGGCGGTAGCGCAAAGAGAATTGAAACCCGCGCAGTCTTTGTATTTATCGGTGTTGAACCGGCTACTGAACTGGTTCCAAATTCAATAGCTCGCGATGCTTTTGGGGCACTTATCGTTGATCAAAATTGTCAAACCTCAATCGGCGGTCTTTTTGCTATTGGCGCCGCGCGCTCGGGTCATGATGGTCAGGTTTCAGGGGCCTACGCAGATGCCAATTTGGTGGCTGCTGCAATTGCTGGTTAGTATCGCTTTATCCTCTTCTAATTATTCATCATTTCAAATGTTATTAGGATATGTTCCAAACAGAAATTTGAGATTTTGCCCGATATTTGGGAGACGAACTGTTTATGCCTTATGACGATACTCTCGTTGATCGTGTGCGGCGCGCAATGTCTTCCTATGGTGAGCCAAGTGAGCGAGAATTATTTGGTGGTCTGATGTTTTATTTGGATGGTCGTATGTGCGCGGGCGTGGTCAACGACCAACTTGTTCTTCGTATGTCTCCTGAGGCGGCGGCTGAAGCTCTTGCGCGTAATAGAATAGACCCGATGGGAGAGGCGGAGATACCTGGTATTATTAGTGTCTCTCCGGCAGGTCATGAGCTGGAGGAAGATCTTAACGAGTGGATCAGGCTGGCGGTGGAGGGCGCATGAGTGAAGAACTATTTAAGGGCTTGCGCATCCTTGTGTGGGCACTCCCAGCCGCGATTGCCTACAATACGTGGGGCCCTAAGGTCGCTCTTCTGGCTTTTGGATGTCAGATGTTTTCAGTGGGTCCGCTCACAAAAATGTGGGCAATTTTTAAGGCCCGCTCGGGGCCAGTGGAAGTGGCCGATGTACGCAAAGCCTATTTGATGATTAATCTTTTGGCTGGTGCTGCTTACGCCTACTTCGTCTACTCTATAATTGGGGGCGCACCACCTCCACCTCTTAATCTCGGATAATTAGATGAGTGATGGTATCTGGTGCGTCATCCCTATTAAGGACCTTGTAAACGCGAAAACGCGTCTGGCCCCCGCACTTACGCCAGAGGAAAGAAAAAAACTATTTCAAGCAATGGCAGAGGATGTTTTGGCTGCAGCTGCAGGCGCTGTCGGCCTTGCCGGTATATTGGTGCTGACTAACGATCCCTCAGCCTCGGAGCTGGCAAAGCGTTATGGTGCGCGCGTGGAAGGGGAGCCAGAAAATATTGGCCAATCGGAGGCCGTTGAGCGTGCTGCTCGATTGTTAAAGGAGGAAGGCGCTGAGGGGGTCTTAACACTTCCTGCTGATGTGCCCCTCGTAACGTCATCTGAAATCGACTCGATGCTTGCCCGGCATCCTAAAACTCGACCTGCTATGTCCATTGCGCCGGACCATGCGCGAAGAGGATCAAACTGTTTGGTGCTCACCCCAGGCGACCTAATTTCTTTGCACTTTGGCCATGTAAGCTTCGAGCCACACCTTGCTGAAGCTGCTAGGGTTGGGGTGGTTCCTAATATCATTGAAGATTTAATTGGTATTGCGATAGATGTGGATACGCCAGAAGACCTGGCGCGAGCATTAGAAGTTGGCCGGGATAGTGGAGGCATCAATTATGTGCGTTCTAATGGGATTGCAGGACGTATCTCGACCCTGCAATCATAGAGTAATCAGGATCTGGGGGCTTTAAGCTATGTCCAATATTCGTTTCAGCCTTTTCAATCGCGGTCAAAATCCACTTGGCGACGATATGTACGCTCGTTTCCAGGAAGCTTGTGAGCAGGCCCGTTTGGCAGACAAGCTGGGCTTCGACACCTTAATGAAGGGCAGCCACTATTCTGCCTACCCACTCCTAGATTTTCAGCAAGTGCCATTTCTGTCTCGAATTATGGCGGAGGCACCCAATCTTAGGCTCTGCGCGGGCATTGTTCTTTTGCCTTTGCATAAGCCCCTTGATGTGGCGGAAACATTTGCAAATATCGACGTCATGTCGGGGGGTAAATTAATTTTTGGTGTTGGTGTGGGCTACCGAGAAGTTGAGTTTCAGGCCTTCGGCACGACAATGAAGGGCGCGGGCCAGCGCTTGGAGGAAAACCTTGAAGCTGTGAAGCGTTTGTGGACTGAAGAAAAAGTCACCATGCAGGGCAGCCACTTCAACTTGATAGATGCAAGCTGTCCAGTAAAGCCTCTGCAAAAACCAATGCCACCAATTTGGGTTGGCGCTAATGCAGATAAGGCCATCATTAGAGCTGCGCGAGTTGCTGATGCTTGGTTTGTGAACCCTCACAACCGAATTGATACCATTGCCCGTCAGATGGATGTTTATAAAAAGGCTTTGGAGGATGCTGGTAAAAGCGATCTCCCTGAAGACTTTCCAATGATGCGTGAAGTCGTTGTTGCGCGCAGCAGAGAAGAAGCAATGCGAATGGCAGAACCTTTTCTGAAGGCAAAATACGATGCGTATCACGAATGGGGTCAGGATAAGGTTATGCCGAAGGGTGACGACAATCTTGGCTTGATTTTTGATGAGCTAGTAAAGGATCGCTTCCTCTTCGGGTCACCAGAAGAAGTTTCAAATCAAATTATAGACATCGTGCGCAATTTTGGTGTTAATCACTTCGTCTTCGGCGTCCAATTTCCTGGTATGCCGCAGTCTATGGTATTGGACCAAATGCAATTGTTGGCCGAGGAGGTTTTCCCGGCTGTTCGATCTGGAATTTGACGTCGCCGATGGACCATTCATTAGACGAAATCATCGCTGCTGCTGCAGGTGGAGCTAGGCTCTACGCTGATGAGGCATTAGTCCTGGCCAACACTAGCGCAGAGGACTTAATCCCCCTCACTGCCGCCGCTGCTACTCTTCGCGATGCCCATTGGGGGGATAAGATCTCTTACAGCCGTAAGGTGTTTATTCCTCTTACACACTTGTGTCGCGACGTCTGTCATTACTGCACGTTTGCAAAGCCTCCCAAGAAGGGTGAGGCGGTCTTTATGACCCCTGACCAGGTTTTGGAAGCCGCTCGAGCTGGGGCGGCACAGGGGTGCAAGGAAGCTCTTTTTACTCTGGGTGATAAGCCGGAACTTAGATATCGGGCCGCTCGTGAGATGTTGGCCGAGCTTGGCTATGCGACGACCCTTGAATATCTGGCTGCAATGGCGAAGTTGGTATTTGAGGAAACGGGTATAATTCCTCACCTCAACCCAGGTTTAATGACGGATGAAGACTTTAGCGCGCTGCGCGCAGTCTCTGCTTCTATGGGAATTATGGTTGAGAGCCTTTCAGAGCGTCTTACTGAAAAGGGAATGCCGCATTATGGCTCTCCTGATAAGCGTCCAATGGCTCGGATTCAGACGCTGGAAGCAGCTGGCCGAGCTGCTGTTCCCTTCACCACAGGCATCTTAATTGGCATTGGTGAAACACGAGTAGAGCGCATTGAAGCACTCTTAGAAATTAGGCGGGTCCACGAGGCGTACGGCCATATACAGGAAGTTATTGTTCAAAACTTCCGCGCGAAGCCTGACACCAAGATGCGTGATTGGCCTGAACCAGATCTCGACGACCTCGCATGGACTATCGCAGTTGCTCGACTAATTCTTGGCGGCCAAATGAGTGTCCAGGCGCCTCCAAATCTTTCTCCAGGCGGGCTAGTGCGCCTTGTTGCGGCAGGAGTGAATGATTGGGGCGGCGTATCACCCGTAACACCGGACTTTGTAAACCCTGAAGCTCCCTGGCCACACCTTCAGCGCCTTGCTGATGAAACTGCCGCCGCCGGCAAATTGCTCGTTGAAAGACTTACGGTTTATCCCTCATATGCATTAGACGCAGCCCGTTGGATTGATGCCAAGCTAGCTCCT
The DNA here is from genome assembly GCA_008081395.1 of Rhodospirillales bacterium. Taxonomy (GTDB): domain Bacteria; phylum Pseudomonadota; class Alphaproteobacteria; order Bin95; family Bin95; genus VMCJ01. The sequence continues at coordinate 14,999 of VMCJ01000121.1, forward strand.
GCCGTTCGTAGAGCGATGGATGGTCAGGGTTATGCAAGAACTGACGGTTTTGTGACGGGTAAGTCGCCTGACGCTCCAAAAGAAGATTTAGAGTTGTTGGCGGCTCGCAAGGCGCCAATTGTGGGTTCTCGCTTGGCGCGTATCCTTGATAAGCCATTTGCCGATCGGATGCTCTCTGAGGATGAGGCTGAAGAGCTTTTTGAGGCTCGTGGAGACGCCTTTAGTGCTGTAGCTGCCGCTGCAGATGCACTTCGTCAGGAAGTATCAGGCGATACTCTAACGTATGTGGTAAACCGCAATATCAATTACACCAACGTCTGCTATTTCAAGTGCCAATTCTGCGCCTTCTCAAAGGGAAAACTGACTGAAAACCTAAGAGGGCAGCCCTACGTTCTTGATCTTGATGAAATTGGTAGGCGTACAGCTGAAGCTTGGGATAGAGGCGCCACTGAAGTTTGCCTCCAAGGCGGTATTCACCCGGCCTACACCGGAAAAACTTATCTAGACATTCTTCAGGCAGTCAAAGCGGCGGCTCCTGATATTCACGTGCATGCTTTTACTCCTTTGGAAGTGAAGCAAGGGGCAGAGACCCTTGGTATGCCTATTCAAGAATTTCTGTTGATGTTGAAGGAAGCTGGCCTTGGAACGCTTCCAGGTACGGCTGCAGAAATTCTCGATGATGAGGTTCGCGCAACACTGTGTCCCGACAAACTGAATACGGCTGAGTGGTTCGGTGTGATGCGCGCGGCTCATGAAATAGGTCTCCGCTCAACTGCGACCATCATGTTTGGGCACATGGAAAGTTACAGGCATTGGGCCCGACATCTACTGCGTCTTCGTCATGCTCAAAGTGAGAGTGGCGGATTTTCAGAACTTGTACCCCTTCCATTTGTTGCGGAGGAAGCCCCAATCTACCTGAAGGGGCTAGCCAGAATGGGGCCAACATTTCGCGAAGCTATACTAATGCATAGCGTCGCTCGTTTGGCTCTATTTCCGTGGTTCTCCAATATTCAAGCGAGCTGGGTAAAGCTTGGCAGCGAAGGTGTAGCAGCTGCCCTCAAAGCGGGCGCCAATGATATTGGTGGAACGCTCATGAATGAGAGTATTACAAGAGCTGCGGGCGCAGCCCACGGCGAAGAGATGCCTCCTCACGCGATGGAGGCAATAGCCTACGGAATTGGGCGGCCAATCCGTCAGCGTGCAACCCTCTACGGTTTTCCTCCTGAGAGCCAGCAACAGCGCGCCCGGCAAGCTGCACCTCTGGCGCCGATCGTTAATAGAGCTGCTAAGGAATACGAGCGCGCATGATTAGTCGCTCGTTTGCTGTATTTCTATTGGGTGTTTTATTTGCCGGCCCTGGGACGGCTCAAGAGACCCTTGTAGGTAAAGTCACAAATCTCCCTATTCCGAGATATGTCTCAATTCGCGCGAATGAAGCAAATCTTCGTGTGGGGCCAGGTGGCCAGTATCCTGTTAGGTGGCGCCTGATGCGCGCCAGCATGCCAGTGATGATTGTCGATGAAGAGGAACAGTGGCGAGAAGTTGAATTATATGACGGTGAGAGAGGGTGGCTTTATGCACCCCTGCTAAGCGGAGCGCGCACTCTCTACGTTACTGCGTCTCGAGCACCTTTATTATCAAAGGGGAAGTCAGACGCTCGGGTGGAGGCTTTTGTTGAGAAAGGCGTCGTCCTCAGAGCCAAAAAATGTGAGCCGCAGTGGTGCGAAGCACGCAAGGGAGATATCTCTGGCTGGATATCCCGCACTTCTGTTTGGGGAGTTATGCCTACGGAAATTTTTGACTGATCCTCAAAGTCGGTAGAAGCTCTTTGCCGTATCGTGGAAAAGTGCAGCTTTCTCATT
>VMCJ01000012.1 GCA_008081395.1 Rhodospirillales bacterium
TTTAATTCCAAGTCTAAAGGAAACGATTGATCTTTTCCATCGACCTTCGTGTACGCGTATCAAGCCTCAATGGAAGCGACATAGCCAACATCATTTTTTGCCTGCGCTGATGAAAAGCCAACTCCGGAGATTAGCAACGGTAGACCAATAAGTTTCAAAACTTTGCCAGGTGAAAATGCCATTTCATATCTCCAGTGTGTTTTTTACTGAGGTGAGTTTCTCAAAAACTCGCGCTTTTCTTGTTCTACAGATATACACTCGTGTTTAGCATAAAATTTAATTCACGCATGCTCTTCGGAGACTTAAATATCCACAAGCCTCGGCCAGCAAAGCCGGGAGCGCTATAAATGCTGCAAACCACGTAGCTCAAGTTTTTGGAGAACACCTCCGAGGATCAAGAGTTTGGCAATGGATAATCTGGTTCCTGCATCCTAAGAGCAGGCTTTAATTCTTCCTGCTTCCAGCCATCTAAGAATAGAGGTGTTGCTGAACCACCAATTGGGGGAACGAGCCAAGTCCAATCTCCATACACTTCACGGGTCTGGTCCTGCTCATTTTCACAAAATTGAAGAAATTCGAGCGCTGCAGAGTGATGATCTATTATTTTTATTCCTTTTTTCTCAAAGCTATCTAACACTGCCTCTGTCATTGCTGTTAAGGCTTTATCACGCCAGAGATTATTTTCGCGTTTAGTTTCAAGACCCATTTTTTCAGCAATTTTTAATGAAAGGTTGTAGCGTTCTACGTCGGTGAAATTTCTAGCTCCAATCTCTGTCCCCATGTACCAACCATTAAAGGGCGCACATTGATAAAGCACTCCCCCACAATCGAGTGCCATGTCAGAAACAGCTGGCACTGAGTACCATTTAAGCGCAAGCTCGTTAATCCCAGAATATTCCGGGTGTCGGATCTCGATTTCATAACGCTCATAATTTGGGATTTCATAATATCGGGGTTTTTGTCCGTTAACGTGAATTACGATAGGCAGCATATCGAAATTTGTTTTTGGACCATTCCAACCAAGAGATTCTATCTCTTTTGTAAGATCTAATTGAGCGGGATCTCCAATTACTTCATTATTTTCGCCACGATATCCAGCATATCGCATTAGCTGGGGGTTCCAAATTCTCACCGCTGGCGTCCCAGGGGGGCCAGGATTGAAAACGGTCATTGTAGGGGTGAGGTCGCCATCATTATAAGCTATCTCAAGGTGTCTTACTAACTCGTGAGCCATATCATCCGGATGAGTTAAATGCCGGAAGTCTCTCACTCTTAGTCCTGACCAATAGAGACGGCCAATGCAGCGAGAGGCATTACGCCAACTAAGTTTTGCTCCAAAGGTTAATTCTTCGACGCTTTGCCAATAAGTTCCAGTTTCCTTGAGCTCCGCCTTAACCTCATTCCACCTGCTCTCAAAGGCAGCTGGTACGCCGCTCTCATAAAAAAACTGCTTAAGAAATGCCCTTGCCTCATCCTCTTTTGTGCCAGGCCGAGTAATAGAGTACTCATTCCAAGGTTTGGATGTGATTGAAGCAGTCTCCTTCCGCCAGGAACCGGGGCAAACGAGAGGCGGTCCATCTGCAATTCCCGTGTGTGTAAAAGTCTCGGTACGAACATGCAAATTTTTAGATCTTAAGATCTGTGCGGTTGCCTCGGCAAAAGATACAGGCCCACAAACTATTGCCTCTTTTACTTTTCTGACAGAAACCCCAGAACTAACGAACGCAGAGAGGTCAGGACGGCCTTGAGTGGAAGAGTCCCATAAGGAGAGACTGATAATACCCTCTTTCTCTGCGGATTTTAGTTCTGATAAAAACGCGGCTGATTTTTCTCCACGAAAAATGTAACAAATATGAAGTTTTCTTTGATTTTTGATTTTTCTTAAAGCAGCTATAGCAGGGGTAACTCCTATTCCTGCGACAACAAATAGAAGCCCTCCTCCCGACTTTGGAATTTCTTCCCCTTGTGGGTTAGAGACCCTAACTAGTGAGCCATTACCGGTTTTTGATAGCCATCGAGAAAACGTTCCTTGTTCTTCAATCTTTACGCCAAGCTCTATATGGTTTTCATCTCCATGTACGACAGTATAGCTCCTAGAAACCCAATTTCCTTTGATGAGGCCATCAATGGACACATATTGTCCGGCAGAAGGCTTCTGTATTTTTTCATTTATTGGACGAAGGGTCACTTTGATCGAACCCTCACATAATGGTTCAACCTCTGCTTGACACAAGTTAAAGTTTTCGCGGCCTAGAAGGTTAGAAAGTCGGTTTCTACAACCGCCACAAACGCCACCTGCGCCGCAGGCCTTTCCTATCTCATCTAATGTGGTGATACCCGAAAGAGCTTGGTTTCGAATTCCAGATTTGGTAACGCCCGTACACGCACAAACCACTGCATCAGTTGATGTTTCGTCCTCTTCAGAAAACATCAACGTTCCGTGCGCCTCAAACGCAACCAACCTCCATGGCTCTAGAGCTTCTCCAGAAAGCATCCGATCCATAAGATTGGGAAGATCAGGCCAGTCCTGTGGGCCTTCAATACGGACTGGTAATCCACCACTTACTTCAATGCGATATCTGCCATCCTCAGAAATTAATTTTTTGTCAGAAACTTTTTCTTCATGGGCGACAACCATTTCAGATATCAGGGTTCGTGATATTGATATCTGACGATTGTTAGCTAGCTTGATTATTGTTGAAACTCTGTCTTCCGTTTCACCGGGAATGACCACACTGAATGCGGCACCTCGCCCTGAAAAATTATAACCAGCCTTAAGCGCTGATGTCAGAGCTTGCACCTGCGATTTAGAGCATATTTTCCGAACAACTTCTGCAGGTATTATCAAAAGATCGGTGTTCTCAATCGCGCGCACAGTTGCGGCTCTTGGTGCGTTTTCCAGTACACCAACCTCCCCCACAAAGGTACCAATACCAGAACTACCAACAATTTTTTGGGAATTATTTTCCCATTTTAACGCCTCTATCTTTCCAGCCAAAACCAAACAAGAAAAATCTGCCCTATCTCCTTCTGAGAACAAAATTTCTCCTGGCTTGAGGGATTTTGTTTCAATCTCACTTTCGTCTTGTAAAAGTTCAGCAACATCCTTCCCAATTGAGGATTGGTTACTGAGTTTCCTAAGTGCCTCCAAGCGATCATCTTGAGACATAAAACTTGAAGAATTACTTCTCTGCCGAAATAATTTTCTGATTAACGCACCAGGAATAACAATGACCTTTAATTTTTCTGCTGCCTTAATTGTATTCCTGTGAGCACTGTTAAACGAATAACAGGCTTCTTCCCCTACCAGTGATGGAATTCCTTTTAATTCTAAGACTATGGGATTTTTATTTTGATCAAAGGTGCTAACCCGCACTGAGCCTTCAACGACTACATATGCTTCATCGTTAGAAGTCCCCTCAAGAACAACAATTTCGTTTTCAAGATAGTCTCTAACCTCGAAAAATTGTTCAGATAATGTATCTTCTTTCAAATCGAGAGCACGAGATAACAACTTTTCCTGAAGGGAAGTTAAAGACAATGGCGTCACTCCTGCACCCTAATGTATCGGATTAGAATAATGGACTTCAATTTAGAATTGAGGTGACTCAAGTAGTAAACCTACACTGCAAAATAGCTTAAAAGCAGAAAAATTTTATCCTGATAGCTTATTTTAAATACAGCAACAGACCGCGTTTTAGGCGGGAATTTAAAGAGTACAAGGAAATAATGGCGGACAGGGAGGGATTCGAACCCTCGGTACCCAATTAAAGGTACGGCGGATTAGCAATCCACTGGTTTCAGCCACTCACCCACCTGTCCATATTAAACTGTAACGGCTTGATATGAGCCTACAGAGGTACTGTCAATCCAAGAACTTTGGCATCGATGGAAATTTCATATTTCAATAAGCGAAAAATAAAGAATACCGGCCTCAGGAAGGAAAAGGGAAGATAAATTTCTACTGCCCTAAAATCTCCTGAAGAATTGCATTCACCGCTTTTGGGTTAGCTTTTCCTTTACTGGCTTTCATAACCTGCCCTACAAAAAACCCTAACAGCTGGGTCTTACCAGCTTTAAATTCCGCCACTTTATCTGGGTTAGCAGAGATGACAGAGGCAACCATCTCTTTTATCGCTCCATCGTCAGATATTTGTTCCAACCCAAGCTCTTGGATTACTGCGAGGGCACCCATGCCTTCTGACCACATTTTTTCAAAGGCTTCCTTAGCCTGACGCCCCGAAATTTTTCCATCTTGGATCATCACAACTAAGGCTGCGAGCTCTTCAGGAGCAACATTTGCCTCAACAATAGATAAGCCGTCTTTATTTAAGCGCCCAAATACTTCCCCCATGACCCAATTAGCAACCAACTTTGGCTCGGCCTTCTCTGCCGCCTTCTCAAAGTAGGCGGCACTACTCTTATCCGCAGCAATTACATTTGCATCATATTCAGTTAGCCCCAATTCGTTCACGAAACGCGAACGCTTCGCGTCTGGTAACTCGGGCATTCGGCTTTTTATTTCAGCGATGTAATTTGTGTCGAGAACAAGAGGAGGAAGATCAGGGTCTGGGAAATATCGATAATCATGGCTGTCTTCCTTTGACCGCATGGATCTAGTCTCCCCACGATCTGGATCAAATAGCCTTGTCTCTTGATCTATATCTCCTCCATCTTCGATGATCTCAACCTGTCTCCGGGCCTCAAAAGCAATAGCCTCACGCATGAATCTAATCGAGTTAACGTTTTTAATTTCAGTTCGAGTACCCAAAGCGCCGCCAGGTTTTCGGACGGAAATATTTATATCACAGCGCAGTGAGCCTTCTTCCATATTCCCATCACAAACGCCTAAATACCGAAGAATTTCGCGCAGTTTTGTAACGTAAGCCGCGGCCTCATCAGCAGAATGAATATCTGGCTCTGTTACAATTTCCATAAGTCCTACGCCAGCACGATTTAGATCAATAAACGTTCTAAATGGATCTTGATCGTGCAGGCTCTTTCCCGCGTCCTGCTCCAAATGGAGGCGAGTAATTCCAACCCGCTTGGTAGAACCTTCGTCTAACTCAATATCTAACCAACCTTCACCCACAATAGGGTCGGAAAATTGTGAAATCTGATATCCGAGAGGTAGATCTGGATAAAAATAATTCTTTCGGTCAAAAATTGAGACCAAATTAATTTCCGCATTGAGCGCAATACCAGTCATAACTGCAGCTTCAACACAGCGTTGGTTTATCACTGGTAACATGCCTGGCATCCCAGCATCTAAAAAACTGACATGACTGTTTGGCTTAGCTCCGAATGAAGCCGAAGCTCCAGAGAAAAGCTTAGCCTCAGAAGTTACCTGGGCATGTGTCTCTAAACCGATAACCAGTTCCCACTGACCTTCCCTACCTTCTATCAAAGTGCTCATTTGAAGCCTTCCAACGTTAAACGTGGGCGTTTATCAAATTGAGCTGCATCCTCTAGAGCCTGACCAAGCCTAAAGACTGACCCTTCATCGAAAGGTCGCCCTATAATCTGAAGCCCCAACGGCAAGCCGTTTTCATTAGACCCAACTGGCACTGATATAGCAGGCAACCCGGCCAGACTTGCTGGTACAGTAAAGACGTCATTCAGGTACATTGAAATTGGATCGTCCTCTTTCTCACCGATAGGAAAAGCTGCACCAGGTGTGGTTGGTGTTAGCAATGCATCAACCGAATGAAATGCATTGTCAAAGTCTTGAGATATCAGAGTACGAACGCGCTGCGCTTTTTTGTAATATGCATCGTAATACCCAGCAGAAAGTACGTAGGTACCGATCATTATTCTACGTCGAACTTCCTTACCAAAACCTTGTCCTCGAGTTGCGCTATACATCCCATTTAGATCGTCGCCTTCAACGCGTGCACCGTATCGAACACCGTCATACCTAGCTAAGTTCGCAGATGCTTCAGCGGGAGCTACAATGTAATATGTCGGCAGAGCAGACATCGTCATCGGCAGTGAGACCTCAACCACCTCTGCACCAGCAGCGGTAACCATCTCGATACCACGCCGCCAGATACTATCTATTTCTTCTGGCATATCTTCGACACGGTATTCCTTGGGAATACCTACGCGCATTCCCTTAACGCCCCCATCTATTAATGCTTCAAAATTAGGCGTTGCTTGCGCAGCTGAAGTTGAGTCCTTTGGATCGTGCCCCGCCATTGTCTCTAACATAATAGCTGCATCACGAACGGTTCGAGCGAAAGGTCCAGCCTGATCAAGAGAGGATGCAAAAGCTACAACCCCCCAACGAGAGCAGCGGCCATAAGTTGGTTTCATTCCAACAATTCCACAGAAAGCCGCAGGCTGCCGAATTGACCCACCCGTATCAGTTCCAGTGGCCGCGATAGCAGCTCCAGCAGCTACAGCGGCAGCAGAGCCTCCCGATGAGCCACCTGGCGTTAAAGGCTTCTTATCTTCAGTTAATTCCCAAGGATTAATTGCTGCGCCAAAAGCGCTAGTTGTGTTGGATGAGCCCATCGCAAACTCGTCCAAATTAGTCTTGCCCAAAAGGATTGTACCGGCAGCTTTTAATCGAGCTGAAATGGTTGACTCATAAGGTGGAATGAACTCCCCAAGAATATTTGAAGCAGCCGTTGTTTTGATACCTTGTGTACAAAACAGGTCTTTCATTCCAATCGGCATTCCAGTCATTTTGCTGGATGTTCCTGCCTTTATGCTCTTATCGGCAGCTACCGCATCCGCCATTGCACGGTCAGGCGTTTCAGTAATAAAGATATTAAGCTCGCGACTAGCCTCGACGGCATCCAAATATGCCTCGGTCAATTCGATAGCAGTAAAGTCTCCATCTCGAAGTCCCTTACCAGCAGTCGCAATATCAAGCTGCAATAATTCTGACTTTGACATTTCTATTCGATCACTTTGGGCACTGTGAAATATGGAGGAGCAGGATCTGGAGCATTTGCGAGGACAGCTTCTGCGATGTCCCCATCGTTGGTATTGTCCATCCGAAGAGGTGCTTTACTGACACCAACGCCAACCATTGGCTCTACGCCTTCTGTTGATATGGAATTCAAAGTCTCTACCCAGTCCAGGATATTATTCAGCTCACTGGCAAGACCGTCTATCTCGGAGTCTTCCACATCAATACGAGCCAATTTCGCTATGCGAACTATTGTTTCTCGATCTAGGGACAAATCAGCTCCCTCACGTCCTAAATATTAATACTTTTCTTGCCACATTCGGCGTTGGGCGATTAGCATCGCATATGCCTATCTGCAAGCCTAATGAACTATATGAGACAATTCCTCAATTATCACGCATTGCCGGCTTGGATGTTGGCAGCGCTACTGTTGGTGTAGCAATCTCGGATCCTAACCTTACCATTGCAACCGCAAGGAAAACTTTAAGACGAGGCAAAAGATTTGAAGACCTTGCCAGCCAGATCTTTGAACTTTTGGATCAAGCTGAAGTCGGTGCTCTTATAATAGGCCTACCACTTGATCTGTCTGGAAAGCCTGGCCCAAGGGCACAAGCATCTAAAGCCTTTGCTCGAAATTTGACTAAAATCCGAGACTTTCCCTTGGCGTTTTGGGATGAGCGAATGTCCACAAATGCGGCGAGACGCGTATTACTGGAAGCAGATTTGAGCAGAAAACGGCGCGGGGAAGTAATAGATTCATCTGCTGCCGCATTTATCTTGCAGGGGTATCTAGATTATCTAAAAGACCACTGCGAACATCAAAGCACGCCTTGAATCGAAGGTTAGCAATTCATTTGCTAAATCACATTACTGACAGATCTGCATCCTTCCCCATCATCCAAGCGCCTACTGACTGCAAATGCGTTTTACGGCCTTGGAGTTGTTGCGTAACAGTATGAATATCGCGGAAACGGCGTTCAAATGGTTTCGATTTAAAAATTGCATCAGCACCAGCTAAATCGAAAAGACTATCAACTGCAGCTTTCGCCTCGTGAATTGCATAAGTTGATGCCAAGCGAATTCGAGCGCGCGCAGCAATAGTTAATTGATTTGTAGAACAGACTTCGCCCCAAATTGCCTCAGCTTCCTGACGAAGAAATGCTCGCGCAGCCATAATACGCGCAGAGGCAAGAGCTGTTTCCGTTTGCGCTACTGCACTTTCAGAAATGGTCGATTTAGCTAAACGTGGCGTTTTAGCTCCTGCAAAGGCCAGAAAATCACCTAGAACACCTTGCGCTATCCCTAAAGCTACTGAGGCAAAGCCCTGAGCAAAAATCGTCATGGAGGGATAGATATATAGCGGCGACTGATAAACACGAGCGTGCGCCTTGTCGCGCGCTGTTACATACGCATTTGGCACAAATACATCTTTAACGTTATAGCCATCGCTAGCCGTTCCTCGTAACCCCATTACATCCCAAACATCAAACATTTCTATGTTTGCCGCTGGCATTAAGAAGGTGCGGACTTCAGGAGATCCATCAGGACCGTTTATAACCGTTCCATCTTCATCTTTCACAGTAGTATGGCATCCTAACCAAGAGGCATGCCTCCCACCGCTTGCAAACATCAATGACCCTGATAGCCTATAACCGCCCTCAACAACCTGCGCTTCCGCCTTACCTGGCCCCCACGCCAATACGCCCGCTGAATCGTGCTTCCAAATTTCTTCTGAAATCTGTGGCGCCAAATAAGCAGCCGTCATAGCGCATCCATTTGCCTGACCAATGCACCAAGCCACGCTAGCGTCATGACGAGCAAGGGTCTCAATTGCGTCCATAAACTCCAATGGCGATGCCTCTTCCCCACCAAATGGTTTTGGAAGAAGCATCTTATAAAGACCATTTTCGTGCAGCGCTTTGAGCAGTTCCTGCGGCAGTCTACGCTCAGCCTCAATCTCGTTAGCAAGTTTATCGATTAAGGGAGTAATTTGCGCAGCGCGGGCTCCTGGGGATACCTCAAAGCTAGCCATGTTTAGGACACCATCCATGCCACTGTCCTCTTATTTAATTAACACTTAGAGTATATGTGCTAATTTCAAAGCCTCAATCTTTAACCGTCAAATTTCGGAAAATAGCCAATAAGGAATTTAAAGTATGAGCATGAACGGTGCTGAAAGCCTCGTGCGCACTCTAGTTGCAAGTGATGTAGACGTCTGTTTTACAAATCCCGGCACTTCCGAGATGCATTTCGTTGCAGCCTTAGACAGCGTCCCCGGTATGCGCTGTGTCCTAGGACTTTTTGAAGGTGTAGTGACCGGCGCTGCAGATGGATATTACAGACTATCCGACCGTCCTGCCTCAACTCTACTTCATCTGGGCCCTGGATTAGCAAATGGCCTTGCGAACTTACACAACGCCAAAAAGGCTAAGTCTGGCATTGTTAATGTTGTAGGAGATCATGCAACCTATCACCTTAAACATGATGCACCACTGACTTCTGATATTGAAGCGGTAGCGGCCCCCATGTCCAACTGGGTTAAATCATCCCCCAAAGCTGAGGGGATTGCAGCAGATGGCGCATTGGCAGTTGAAGCCGCTCGCACCTCCCCCGGTCAAATAGCTACCTTAATCTTACCCGCTGATACAGCATGGAATCCGGGGGGAAGCCCAGTAACTGCTAGGCCTCCAGCACATCGATCTAAAGTATCTGGAGAGAAAATTACTGCTGCCGCGAAGGCATTATTAAGCTCAGGCGAAGCAGGCATGCTCATGCTAGGCGGTGTCGCTCTTCGCGAGAAAGCTCTTGAATATGCTGGTCGAATAGCTGCGAAAACTGGATGCCGTCTGTTATCTGAGGGACAGAACGCGCGCCTTCAACGGGGAGCTGGGCGAGTAAAGGTAGAACGCGTCCCATACGTTGTTGACCTAGCAAGAAATGTTCTCAAAGACACTCAGCAGATGGTCTTATGTGGAGCCAAGCAGCCCGTTGCTTTTTTTGCCTATCCTAATAAGCCCTCCGTACTTACAGCAGAAGGTTGCCAAATTACCCATCTGGCTAGCGCAGAAGATGACCTCGAAGGAGCTCTCGAGGCACTAGCCATCGAGCTTGGTTGCATTAACCTTGCCCCAGCCCATGTTGCCCCTCTTGATCGACCAGAATCACCAACTGGCGAGATAACTCTTGATAAGATTGCAGCAGTTCTTGGAGCAACACTTCCAGAAAATGCAATTGTTGTTGATGAGTCTGTGACTTCTGGTCGAGGCTTCTTCCCATTAACCTCACATGCGCCCGCGCATTGCTGGTTAAATGGGATGGGAGGATCCATCGGATATGCATTACCTGTATCAATTGGCGCCGCGGTAGCCCAGCCTGACCGCAAAGTGGTCACATTGGAGGGCGACGGCAGCGGGATGTACACTGTGCAGGCATTGTGGACCATGGCCCGCGAAAATCTCGATGTAACAGTCATCGTATTTGCAAATCGCGCATATAAAATTCTTCAAGGTGAACTTACCAATGTTGGAGTTCAGAATCCGGGTCCACGCGCAGTAGATATGTTGAGCTTAGATAGACCTGCAATTGACTGGATGAATATGTCCAAAAGTTTAGGGGTTGAAGCAACTCGGGCGAATGATTGCGACAGTCTTGTTCGCGCGCTGCGGCACGGTCTAGCAAGCAATGGCCCCTATTTGATAGAGCTGGAGCTCTAAAAACTCAGGTCGTAACCCCAAGAATAGCCAACTAATATTTGCTATTGGGGAAACCTAAGCGTGTCCAAACATGCTTTGGAAAGGTAATTAATGCTAAATGGGACCTGGCATGCAGACCTTTGCATAATTGGCGGTGGCTCTGCCGGTCTATCTATTGCAGCGGGCGCTGCTCAGCTGGGCGCGTCTGTGGTTCTGGTAGAACAGGACAAAATGGGAGGTGATTGCCTGAATACTGGCTGCATTCCCTCAAAAGCCCTACTTGCTGCAGCGAAACAAGCTCAAACTCTCCGCACAGGGGCTAAATTTGGTATTTCTAACGTCGAACCCACTGTTAACTTTTCAGCGGTGATGGCGCACGTGAACCACGTAATATCGCAAATAGCACCACATGATAGTCAGGAGCGTTTTGAGAGTTTAGGTGTAAAAGTTATTCGAGGTCATGCAAAATTTCTGGACCATAAGACTGTCGATGCCGATGGAATTAGAGTTCAGGCCAAGCGTTTTGTGATTGCAACAGGGTCTAGGCCTGTAATTCCCCAAATCATGGGGCTTTCTGAAGTTCCTTATTTCACTAACGAAACGATTTTTGAAAACCACGAATTACCAGAGCACCTGCTGATCATTGGAGCCGGCCCTATTGGTATGGAGCTCTCTCAAGCCTTCCGCCGGCTAGGCTCAAAAGTAACGGTTCTAGACTCATCTAACCCACTCAAAAAAGAAGACCCCGAAGTATCGAAGATATTAATAGAGGCCCTTGAGGCAGAAGGCGTTGAGGTCTTATCTGATGCAAAAATTTCTTTCATCAGCAGAAAAAACGAAACTTTTTCATTAGAACTTCAAGATGGGCGAATACTTCACGGAAGCCATCTTCTGGTTGCAGCAGGTCGACAGCCAAGCTTTGAAAACCTTGAGCTAGAACAAGCGCAGGTTGCTACTGCTAATGGCGCAATTCTTGTAGATAAACGATTGCGCTCTAAGACAAACAAGCGCGTGTTTGTTGCAGGAGATGCCTCTGGAGGGCCGCAATACACCCATGTTGCGGGTTATCATGCTGGGGTAGTCATCAAAAATGCATTGTTTCGGCTTCCTTCAGAAACAAACTATGAAGCCGTACCCCGAATCACTTATACCGACCCAGAATTAGCGCATGTGGGCATGGCTGAGTCACAAGCTAAAGAATTTCTTAAGAAAAATTTTAGAATTCTCAAAGTGGGCTTTTGCGATAACGATCGAGCAGTGGCTGAGGGCAGAACTGAAGGAATTTTAAAGGTCATAACGAATTCAACAGGCAGAATTTACGGAGCTTCTATTGTTGGTCAGAACGCTGGAGAATTGATCTTACCATGGTCGCAGGCCATTGAAAAAAAACAAAATATAAAAATATTCACGCAAGTCATTGCGGCCTATCCTACACGATCAGAAATTTCCAAACGCGCGGCAAATGAATTTTTTAAGCCTAAACTCTACAGCCCCAAAATTCAGTGGATAGTTCGTATGCTGTTGGGAAAAAAATAAATTCAGAATTAGGTTGCACTTTATAAAATTCTAGTACTACGCTTCCACTCAATAAAAAAAGCAGGCGCAGACCTGTATTTATAAATTTGACAGGTGGAGGAACAGTCCATGCTCGACTCGAGCGGGGGCATTAGCGACCCGATATTGACTGTCGACAAAGTCGCAAAGAGCTTCGGCGGCGTGCAGGCCGTTCGTGAAGTGAGCCTTCAAGTCGAGCGCGGCTCGATTTTCTCAATCATTGGGCCTAACGGCGCAGGTAAAACTTCTTTGGTCAATATGATCAGTGGTTTCTATAAAGCAGATCAAGGCTCAATTAAATTCGATGGGACTGAGCTGATAGGTCGGAAGCCGAACGGTATAGCTGAGCTTGGGATCGCACGGACCTTCCAAAACATTGCTCTTTTCCGCGGCCTAACGGTGTTAGATAATCTTATGTTGGGCCGCCACGTCCGGATGAAATCGAGTGTGCTCTCTTGCTTTATGTATTGGGGAGCCGCCCAAAAAGAAGAAATTCACCACCGGAAGCGTGCTGAGGAAATCATTGATTTCCTTAGAATTTCGGATCTCCGTCGAGCAAACACTGGTGAGTTGGCGTATGGACTGCAAAAGCGGGTAGAACTAGGTCGAGCCTTAGCATTAGATCCCACCCTTCTTCTTCTTGATGAGCCAATGGCAGGCATGAACCAAGAAGAAAAAGAGGACATGGTTCGTTATGTCCTGGATGTTAACGCAGAATTCGGAACCACAATTGTCCTAATCGAGCACGATATGGGCGTGGTGATGGATATATCAGACCACATCGTAGTCCTTGATCAGGGTGAGAAAATTTCTGATGGAACGCCGGAGCAGGTCAAAGCTGATCCTGCCGTCATACGCGCCTACCTAGGCGCCTCACATTTGCAGGAATAAGCAGATATGACCGAGGCTACAACTAACGCACAGACACTGCCTGGCCTGGTAGTTGAGAACAGTAAAATACGCGGTTCTAAACCGGCCATGCGAGAGAAATATCTTGGTATTTGGGAAACCTACAGTTGGTCAGATTATGCTAATCATGTAGCTGAACTTGCTCTTGGGCTTAAAGCTATTGGCTTCGGTGCCGGCGACAAGCTCGCTGTGATTGGTGATAACCGCCCCAGACTTTACTGGGCACAATTAGCGGCTCAGGCATTAGGCGGAGCATCAGTACCTGTTTATCAAGATTCCATCGCAGATGAGCTCGCTTACGTTCTTAGTGATGCAGATGTCTCAGTCATTTTTGCAGAAGACCAAGAACAGGTCGACAAAATGCTGTCGATCGAAGACCGCCTACCCCAGGTGAAACAAATCGTGTACTGCGATGATCGTGGCTTAAGTGATTATGATCACAAATTACTTAAATCCTATGAAGCAGTTATTGAGTTAGGCGTTAATGGTGACCGAGCGGCTTACGAAGCTGGCGTTCAGGCGCTTGACGCGAATACGGTAGCTCTGATGTGCTATACGTCAGGCACTACAGGAAAACCTAAGGGGGTTATGCTTAACCACGCCAATCTCGTGGCCGCAGCGAAAGCGTTCGTATCAGTTGAAGATGTTCGAGAAAGTGATGACTTTCTTTCCTACCTCCCAATGGCTTGGGTTGGAGATGTAACCTATAGCTTGGCCACAAGCTTGTTGACTGGTGCGTCATGCAATTGCCCTGAAGGACCAGAGACGCTTCTTCGTGACATGCGTGAATTGGGACCAACCGGTATTCTAGCAGCACCCAGAGCATGGGAAAATTTTCTTTCCGACATTCAGGTAAAAGCTGAGGACATCACCGGCTTAAAGAAATTTGTTTATAACCGCTTTAGCAATGCTGCTCTTACCGCAATGCGCAAACAAGAGGACGGGAAATCTCCTAGTCTCTGCGATCGGATAAATTTAGTACTTGGTGAACTTCTTATTTATTCACCCATAAGAGACCAACTTGGTTTGAGAAGGGCCCGTTGGGCACTTACAGGTGGTGCTCCTTTAGGTCCTGATACATTTCGCTTCTTTAGAGCGCTCGGAATAAACCTAAAACAGGTTTATGGTTCAACAGAAATTTCAGGGCTTGGTTCAATCCAACGAGACGGTGAAGCAAATCCTGATAGCGTAGGAAAACCAATAGAAGGTATTAACCTTAGAATTGCTGATAATGGCGAATTGCAAGTCAAGGGCGCCAATGTTTTCGTTGGCTATTACAAAAATGAGGATGCCTTTAAAGAAGCAGTTTCTGAAGATGGTTGGTTTAAAACCGGTGATGCCGGTGTCTTAGAAGAAAACGGTGAGCTTACAATCATCGATAGAGCAAAAGATGTTGGAAAACTTGAAGATGGCTCGGCTTTTGCACCTCAATTTGTCGAAAACAAACTGAAATATAGCCCGTATATCGCCGAAGCAATCTCATTTGGTAATGAGCGACCCTCTGTTTGCGCAATGATCGCCATTGACTTCAATACTGTAGGCAAATGGGCGGAAAGACAAACTCTCCCTTATACAAATTATATGGACCTATCTCAGAAGCAGGAGGTGCTGGATTTAATTTCAGCAGAGGTATCTAGTATAAATCGCACTCTACCTGAGCCTCTTCAAGTAAAACGGTTCCTTATCCTCGGCAAAGATTTTGATGCTGATGATGCTGAAATAACCCGAACGCGGAAGCTGCGTCGGAGCTTCATAGCGGAGCAATATGAGCCCGTCATCACAGCATTTTACTCAGGCGCTTCAGTGGTTGATCTCCGTGCTGAGGTTACGTTTGAAGATGGCCGGAAGAGCCACGTTGACATGAACCTCAAAATACAAGACGCGGCATAGGAGAAGGCGGATGAGCGGCAATATGGCATTCGCAATCGAACTATTTGGCCAAGGTGTAGCCAACGGTTTGATGTACTCATTAGTAGCCCTTGGCTTTGTTCTTATTTACAAGGCAACAGATGCGATAAACTTCGCTCAGGGTGAGTTCGTTATGATTGCAGGTATAGTCATATCTGCACTCGCTAGCGCTGCTTATGAGTTTCCTCTGTGGTTGGCCCTGTTTGCAGGACTAATCTTTATGATTGTCTTCAATATTGCGCTTGAAAGAGTGGTTTTAAGACCACTAATCGGTCGCCCAATTGTGGCAATTATTATGGCAACTATTGGTCTCGCCTTTATTCTTCGAGGCATTGGCCCAATGGTATTCGGCGCTGCGCCTCGAGGTATCACTCTACCGATTGAAGATTATCCAGTTATCATTGGACCGTTTTTCTTCACTCCCATTCAACTCCTGGGCGCTGGTACTAGTATCCTCTTCCTTCTTATTTTTGGATGGTTCTTCCTAAAAACCCGCAAAGGAGTTGCGATGCGGGCAGTGGCAGATAGCCATCAAGTGTCGGGAGCGATGGGCATCAACGTTGAACGCTATTTCGCACTTGCATGGGTGATGGCTGGCATTGTTGCAATGTTGGGCGGGGTACTTTGGGGAAGCGCGTCAGGCGTCGACACCCAATTGGCTCTAGTTGGATTAAAGGTGTTCCCAGTTGTAATTTTAGGAGGTCTCGATTCAATCATTGGAGTGGTTATTGGCGGGATAATAATTGGGGTAGCCGAGGCTCTCGCTGCTGGATTTATTGATCCGTATGTAGGCGGTGGCACTAAGGATTTCACCCCCTACGTTTTGATGATTATCATGTTGATGATACGGCCCTACGGCTTGCTTGGCCGTAAGTTGATCGAGAGGATTTAGGCTCATGTATTACCGCGAGTCTGGTTATTATAAGACCAACTATAAATCGGATATGGGGCTCTATCCGCTTCCAATTTCGCGCTTCTCTGCGTTTGCCTTATTGGTTTTATTCTTCATTGCCGCCCCGTTGGTGATGAGTGAATACTACCTCACTCTCTTAAGCCTTGTTGCAATCGCAACTGTCGGTGCTCTCGGCCTCAATATACTTCTCGGGTATGCAGGCCAGCTCTCTATTGGGCATGCGGCATTCATGTCAGTAGGCGCATATACAGCCGCTAATCTAGCAACAAAATTTGATTTACCATTTTTAATAACACTACCTGCCGGCGGCCTAATGGCAGCTGCCATAGGCATCATAGTGGGAGTTCCCTCCCTCCGCATTAAGGGTGTTTATCTCGCGATTGCCACCTTAGCCGCACAATTTATTATTGAATGGATTATCAATCATTCACCGTCTATTTCTGGCGGGGCCCAAGCCTCAATTGAGGTTGCTCGCCCTACCTTACTTGGCGAGAAACTAGATAGTCCAACAGAGCTATATTACTTCCTGCTTATAGTTGCTGTTGTCGCCGTGATTGCTACACAGAACCTTATTAGAAGTCGTGTGGGCCGTGCTTTTGTTGCAATACGTGACCAGGATATTGCAGCCGAAATCATCGGAATAAGCGTATTCAAGTATAAGCTATATGCATTTGCAATCAGCTCTTTCTACGCTGGAATTACTGGTGTTCTGTATACGTATTACTTGGGCATCGCCTCTTATGAACAATTCCAGCTTGGTGTGTCGATTG
>VMCJ01000107.1 GCA_008081395.1 Rhodospirillales bacterium
TTCTGGAGTTATTTCGTCCAAGCGCCGCAAAATTTCCTCGTGAGGAAAAAATGAGTAGTGACGGTTTATATGGGTTTGAAACCCTAGCAATTCATGCAGGCTCAACACCTGATCCTGCCACAGGTGCCCGTTCCACACCCATTTATCAAACGACTTCCTATGTTTTTGATGATACCGATGCAGCGGCTTCTTTATTCAACCTCCAGACATATGGATACATATATTCACGCCTTGGAAACCCTACCGTAGCTGTCCTCGAGGAGCGAGTAGCAGCTCTTGAAGGCGGGCGTGGTGCAATTGCAACTTCTTCTGGTCATGCTGCTCAGCAGCTTGCCCTATTCACGTTGATGGAGCCGGGTGACAGCTTTGTAGCATCTAACAAGCTTTATGGCGGTTCGGTGACGCAGTTCACCCGCACTTTCAAAAAATTTGGCTGGGAATGCGATATGGTCGATACCGAGGACCTCGCTAAAGTCAGAGCGGCGCTGGACAAGCCAACATGTAAGGCGCTTTTTTGTGAAAGCCTCGCTAACCCTGGTGGTGTGATTTCAGATATTGAGACATTAGCTGGATTAGCTCACGACGCTGGGGTTCCTCTGATCGTTGATAATACTATGGCTAGTCCTGCTCTTTGCCGGCCGTTTGAGTTCGGCGCGGACATTGTGATTCACTCAACAACTAAGTTCATTTCAGGTCATGGTAATGCGATGGGGGGGATGATCGTCGACAGTGGAAAATTCAATTGGGCCCAGAACGAAAAATTTCCTAGTCTTACCAAACCTGAAGCAGCGTATCATGGCCTTGTTTTCTTTGAAACTTTTGGCGATTTAGCTCTTACTGTACATGGCCATGCAGTTGGCTTGCGAGATCTTGGGCCAGCTATGGCACCAATGAATGCATTCCTAGCGATCACTGGCGCGGAGACACTACCTTTGAGGATGCAGCGTCACTGTGAGAATGCAGAGACAATTGCTAACTATCTTCAAAATCACCCCAAGGTTGCCTGGGTATCTTATGCAGGGCTAGAAGGTAATAAATACCACCCTCTTGCTGAAAAATACCTGAGTGGCAAGGCAGGCAGTGTTTTTACCTTTGGGGTAAAAGGGGGTTATGAGGCCGGAATGAAGCTTGTTGAAGCTTGTGAGCTATTTAGTCATTTGGCGAATATTGGGGATACACGAAGCCTTATACTTCACCCTGCATCAACGACACACCGTCAGTTGACTGCTGAGCAAGCGAAAGCAGCGGGTGCTGGAGCAGATGTTATTCGAGTATCGATAGGCTTAGAAACTGCGGCTGATTTAGTTCGAGATTTAGAACAAGCCTTCGAAGCGGTTTAATTTAAATTTGCTAGTAGTTTTAATGGTCTAAAGCAAAAATAGGCACGTTCAGACTTAATTATTGAAGCCATCCAGGAAGGATGACAGGTTTGATTCGAGGCTTGGAACATCATATCCACCCTCTTGGACTAGAAGTGTTGGAAGCTCAAGCGCTGACACCCTTCGGGCAATTTCACCAAAACAGGCATTAGTAATTTTAAGGCAGCCAATAGGGTCTTTCTCAAAGCCATCGAAGCCTAATGACACAAGTAAGGCGCCAGGCTTATGGTCTCTTATCTTTTTCAAGGCTACTTCAAGCGCGACGAGGAATTCGGCATCTCCAGCACCTTTAGGAAGAGGTAGGTTAAGGTTTTTATTTGCCCCTAGTCCACTCCCAGTTTCGTCGGCATAACCGGCAAAAAAGGGGAAGTAATCACTTGGATCACCGTGCAGTGACACAAAGAGAACATCGTTGCGTTCGTAAAAAATACTCTGGGTCCCGTTACCATGGTGTACATCTATGTCGAGGATGGCCAGCTGAGGCCAGCGTTGTGTCAAATGACTAGCTGCTATCGCAATGTTGTTAAGATAACAGAAGCCTCCAGCAAGATCTGAGAAGGCATGGTGGCCTGGAGGCCGGCAAAGCGCATAAGCCGCTGTTTCTCCGCTTAGCAGTGCGCTTGCTGCTGTTAATGCGATATCTGCAGAAGCGAGAGAAGCTATCCAAGTTCCCTCGGCAATCGGGGCTGAGTTTGTAGCCATGTAGTATCCAGCTTGCCCCTGAATTCCTGTTGGCAGACCTGTCATACGCCGATTAGGCTGCGCGTATGGATGAACATAGGGGGTAGGATCGGGTAATTCCTGCCAACGGCTCCAAGCAGTTTTGAGAAATTCCAGGTACCCCGTGTCATGTATCGCCTCTATAGGCCCAAGTCCGTGGGCGACTGGAGGCCTCAGATCATGGCCCCCAGTTTTTACCGCTGAAAGCAGGGCATCAGCGCGGGATGCAACTTCCCAATGAGGAATTGCCTGACCTCGACTAATTATTTCCCTGGGTTGGTGCGAACGATGGGCATCGCTTTGAACAACCAGCATCTCAATCTCTTCCTACAAGACAAAATCGTTACTCTAGAAATAGGTCTAAGGGCTGGCAACTCAGATCGGGTGCGGATATACAAAATTCATGAATATTCAAGCCATCAATATCGATGTCTGGGTCTTCGACCTAGATAACACTCTGTATAATCCACTACGTTCAGACCTTATGCCTCAGATGCATCAGCGTATGCAGGAATTTATCATGGCTGAATTCAGCGTTGACCTTGCAGAAGCAGACCGACGCCGACAGTTTTATTATGAGCAATATGGAACTACGCTCCGGGGCTTGATGGAACACCACGGGCTGGATCCAGAAAAATTTTTGCCCTACTGCCACAAACTCGATCTGTCTGGGATAAGGCTTGATAAGCCATTGGATAATGCATTGTCGAACTTGCCAGGTAGGAAGATTATCTACACAAATGCCACGGAAGCGCATGCGGTAGCGGTCATGGATCGCCTAGGCATATCAAGCCATTTTGAAGCAGTATTTGATATTGCCGACGCAAATTACCTGCCAAAGCCATACCTGCCATCATATGAACTATTTTTGAAGAAACATGCCGTGGATCCGAAAAGAGCTGTAATGTTCGAGGATACGGCAAAGAACCTTAAGCCAGCTTATGAGCTTGGTATGAGCACCGTATGGATGAAAAATAGCCGCCCTGGGGCAATCCCAGACGAAAAAGGCCAGAGCCATATTCAACATGTTGCCGAAGAATTGTCTGATTTCTTGAGAGATAAATTAATTTTCTGAACACCTATATTATCGTAGTGCATCCCTAAGAGCTCTAACATAGAGATTGATCTAGAGGCGTTTGGCAAAGGCGGTGACAAGAAACTTGAGAACTGAAAAACCTTAAGCCTAAGACAAAAATCACGGGTTAAATTACAATGTTTATGACTGACCTGCATCGGATGTTTTGGGTGAAACAATACCACCTGAGACTACAAGTTTAATTCCTTCCTCGATTGTCATTTCTAACACCTGTACATCATCTTTAGGAACGAACAACAAAAATCCTGATGTTGGATTGGGTGTTGTAGGCAAAAACACATTTACCATGGGTTGGTTGAGCTTGTGAGCTACTTCACCCTTAGTTGCGCCGGATACAAAACCTATCGCCCAAATTCCTTTCCTTGGATATTCGAGAAGCACTACTTGTCGAAATGCTGTTGCCCGTTTGGCTAATACGGTTTCAAGAACCTGCTTAATCGCACTGTAAACACTCCGGACAATAGGCATTTGGTTTAGGATGCGTTCACTTGTTCGGAGGAAAATGCGCCCCAGAAGACCGGCAGTTAGCGCGCCAATAATTATTAGCCCAAGGAAAACAATCAGAAGACCTACACCTGGAATAGCAATTTTTGGATACCAAGCGTCAGGCATTAGGTGTCGGGCGGCTCCTTCAAAGAATTGAAGGATCTGCCATGAAATCCAGGCAGTGACTGTTATCGGTGTCGTAACCAGTACGCCTGCTAAAAAATAGTTTCTTATTCGGGCGTTAAATAAGCCTCTCCATATTGCGAACCTAATAGCAATTTTTTGACGTGAAGTCTGGCTTGTCTCTGTGTCAGACGAGCTTTCAGAACCCATTAGCTGCTCTTTCAGTGGTCTGAACTGATAATAGGATCAATTACACAACATGAAATGGCTTTAACAAAAAAAGATATAAACATCCTGTCCAGCAATCCACTTTTGTAACTGGCCGATAGGCAGGTATGCTGAGATTAGCCCTTACCTATCTGAAAGCACAAACTAAATTATGGAAACTTCCTCTCTTCCCTCTCTTTCGTGGCAAGATATTGAACAATCATTGCGTAAGCCAAACGGCGCCCAAAAAATGGCGGAAAAAGTTTTGGCTGCAATAGAAGCTACGCGAGATGCCAATGCTTATCGGATTGTTAATTCAGAGAGAGTTTTGGCAGAAGCCATTGCTGCGGATGAACGTCGAAAGGTAGATCAAAGTGCCTCGCCCCTTTTGGGCTTACCTGTTTCAGTAAAAGACCTTTTTGTTGTCGAGGGTTATGACACGATGGCAGGCACTCCAAAAGCTCTAGACGAGTATCTCGGAGGCGAAGGTCCAGTTGTAAGATCACTCCGCGATGTAAACGTTGTCGTAACTGGGAAAACACACACCGTTGAATTTGCTTTTGGGGGTATTGGAACAAATCCTCATCATCCGACCCCGATTAATCCGTGGGACTCAGCCCAAGCAAGAGTCCCTGGGGGATCTAGTTCTGGTGCAGGAGTAAGTCTTTGGTCAGGCACAGCAGCTTTGGCGCTTGGCTCAGATACTGCGGGATCAGTTCGTGTGCCTGCCAGTCTCAATGGCTGCATTGGTCTAAAAACTACTCATGGTCGTTGGGCTTTAGACGGTATAGCCCCTCTCTGTCCAAGCTTAGATACAGCCGGGCTTTTGGCGCTGGATGCCGAAATAATTGCAGAAGCTTTTAAGGTAATTGATCCCAAGATTAGTAACGATCCTACTGCCCTTGATAGGCCATGGCCTGGAACAGTTAATGGAGTGCGTATTGGCATCCTGCGATCAGGTTTTGATGAAACGGAAGCAGGGATCGATAAGGTGACCGAAAAGGCTTTGAAAGAATTAGAGGCCGCGGGAGCAGTCCTTCAAGATATCGAATTGCCAGAGGCAGCCGATGCTTTGGAGTTATTTAAGATTGGGGGTGTTGCAGGAATTGAATTTGCGGGCCTAATCTCAAACCGTTTTCCTGAGTGGCGAGATAGCCTGGACCCAAATGTGCAGCAGCGCTTTGAATCGTTAGAGAAAGCCACTGCAATTGAATACCTTCGTCGCTTGGACGCGCTTGCAGCAATGCAGTTGGGTGCAGCACAGCGGTTATCTCAAGCTAATGTTGATGTTATCGCTTGCCCAGCCGTACCTATTTCAGCCCCAACCCAGCAGGAGGTCGCTGATGGAGCTCGCTATGTGAATAGAAATATGCTTGCGTTGAGAAACACAGTAGTTGGAAATTTTCTTAAAATGTCAGGCTTCACCATACCATGTGGTAAGGACTCACTTAATCTGCCGGTCGGTTTAATGCTAATGGCCAACGGAGAAGCTGACGTCTTTGCTGTGGGTTTATTGCTTGCAGTTCAGCGGGTGCTTGGAAGGCCCTTTGATCGTCTCGGAACTCCTCCAAGGTTTAATCTTTAAAGGATCCCCCCATGTCTTATGCGCCATTTAATCTTTCAGGTAAAAAAGTCCTCATCACCGGAGGAAATAGTGGTATCGGCCTTGGAATGGCAGAAGCCTTGGCGGAGGCTGGTGCTGATATTGTAGTTTGGGGTACTGACCTGGGGAAAATCGAGGCAGCCCAGAATAGCCTTAACGCAAAAGGCATCCAGGCGCTTGGTCTCAAAGTAGATGTTTCAAGTGAGGAAGATACTGCTGAAAAGTTTGAGCAAACCATTGATTTTCTAGGGGGACAATTAGATGCCTGCTTTGCCAATGCTGGAGTTTCTTCAAATCGACGAGCAACTAAAGATGGTTTTGCGGCCATGTCTTACGATGAATGGCGCAGAGTGCTTGATGTCAATTTAGACGGTGTTTTCTTTACCCTAAGGGCAGCGGCCAAAAAAATGGTTGATCAAGGTAAGGGTGGTTCACTTGCTGTTACGTCCTCATTAGCTGCCATAATGGGTCAGGCAAGAGGACAGCATTATGGCGCTACGAAAGGTGCAGTTATTGCAATGAGCAGAGCGTTGGCTGTGGAATATGGTAAGTTTGGCATTCGATCAAATGCTATTCTTCCAGGATGGATAGAAAGTCCGATGACCCATAATACGCTTGCTTGGGATCGTTTTCAGGAGGCCGTTCTTCCACGAGTGCCAGCTGGTAGATGGGGTGAAAAAGAGGATTTCGGCGGGATTGCTGTTTACCTTGTTTCTGATGCTAGTCGTTATCACTCGGGTGATACCTTCGTGATAGACGGCGCCTACTCGTTGTTTTAGGAGGCATATTGATGGGCGATTTAGTCAAAATATCATGGATTGATCGGCCAGAAGGCGGAAAGTTAGCCAGAGTTATTATTAATGATCCTGGACGCTTAAATGCAATGAGCCGGGCTCTAATGTTGGAATTCATTGAAGTGATGGACTCGATAGCGCTTGAAGATGACTGCCGCTGTGTCATTGTGGAGGGTGCCGGGGGTAGGGCTTTCGTAGGTGGCGCAAATATCTTTGAGCTTGGTGATTTGACTAAGTCGACAGCTCGTTCCTTGTTGACATTGGTTCATCGCTGCTGCGATGGGCTTCGTAGATGCCCAGTTCCAACTATCGCAAAGGTAGATGGTTTTTGTATTGGTGCTGGTATGGAACTCGCAGCGGCTGCAGACTTACGGGTAGCTAGCGACACTTCAATTTTTGGAATGCCCGAAGTTGCAGTGGGTTTGCCATCAGTAGTTGAAGCTAGCCTCTTTCCTGGTTTGATTGGGTGGGGGCGTACACGCCAAATGATGTTGACTGGTGAGAATATTGACGCCCAGACAGCAGAGCGTTGGGGTTTTGTTGAGGCGGTAGCGCCAAAAGCTGCACTTGAGGCAGCCGTTGAGCGTTTTATACTGCCAATTGTGAAAGCTGGTCCTCGAGCAATTCGAGCACAGAAGCAACTAATGCGAAGCTGGGAAGCTATGAGCCCCGTAGATGCTGCTCGAGCTGGAATAGATGCCCTTGCAGATGCCTTTGATGATGATGAACCCAAACTTTTAACAGGGCGTGTGGTTAAAGAATTGTTGGCAAAGCGATTAGCCAAGGGGAAAGTTGAATGAAGAAGACAGTAATCCGCTCAGCCAAGGTGCCGGAGACAGGAGGTCCGTTTAATCTATGTATCCGTCATGGAAATATGGTTTACGTATCGGGCCTTCCTCCCTTTCAAGAAGATTTTTGCGAAGGTCTACGGTTAGCTAGATCAACTGGAGCACCTCTCCCAAAATATCAGCGAAAATCTATTGAGGATGAGGCGAGGATAGTCATGGACCATCTCAAATGGCTATTGGAGGAAGCGGGCTCCTCTCTAGATCATATGTTAAAAGTTGTCGTGTGGTTGCGGGATCAGCAGGATCAAGCTGCTTTTGATAAAGTGTATCGGTCATATTTTAAATCAAATGAAGACCTTCCTACGAGAACAAGAATGCAGGCTGGAGGAACACCTTTCGATTGTGCCTTAGAAATCGACGCTATTGCATATGTGCCAGATGAGTAGCTGAAAAATATCAAAATGCGTGAACTGCGTATTTGTTAGGTCTTAGACGTTTGCAGAAGTGGTGACTAAAGTCATGATGGTTCACCTGGTCTAGCCCCAAAGTCGGTGTAAGGAAAAGATTAAATGAAAATTGATAACCCAAGCCAACTAGGTGCGCTTGAGGCGGCGAAACTGATTGCTTCAGGTCATTTGACATCTGAAGTCTTGGTGAGAAGTTGCCTTGAGCGGATAGAGGCTCGCGATAGAGAGGTAGGCGCTTGGATTTCCTTAGAAGCTGATAGAGCAATTGCCGAAGCTAAGATACGAGATTCTGAATCTGCTAGAAGCCCCCTTCATGGTGTTCCGTTCGGTGTAAAAGATATCATAGATGCTGAGGGTTATCGAACTGGCATGGGTTCGCCTATTTACGATGACTCAGCTCCATTATTGAATGATGCAGCCTGTGTTGCTCTTGCTAAAGATGCGGGCATGGTAGCTCTAGGTAAGACAGTAACAACAGAATTTGCTCTTCGTACCGCGGGCAAGACCCGTAACCCTCATCGATTGACACATTCCCCTGGGGGGTCATCTTCTGGTTCGGCGGCTGCGGTAGCAGATTTTCAAGTGCCGCTTGCTATTGGCACTCAGACCGGCGGGTCGGTTATTCGGCCAGCTTCGTATTGTGGAGTAGTAGGCTTCAAGCCCACATTCGGTCGTATACCTCGTGCAGGTGTGAAAAGTGTTTCAGAGTCGCTAGACACGGTAGGTGTAATGGCGAGAAATGTTCAAGATGCGGCAGTATTTTCAGCGATTTTAGAGGGCACTACTGTGGCAGAGTTCTCTTCCTCTCAAGAGCGCCCTCGATTTGCATTCGCTAGGACCCCAGCATGGGATTCTCTATCTCCAGCAGCTCAAAAAGTGGGCCGTGATGTAGTGGAACATGCGCGTGCTTCAGGCGCTAGTGTAGTTGAAATTGATTTGCCTCCTATCTTCCGAGATGCACTTGAGGCGCAATCCTGCATCCAAACCTATGAGGCTACGCGTTCGCTGGCGTTTGAGCTTCGCAGACGCCCTGATCAGGTTAGTAAGGCACTTAAGGATTATGTTTCCTCTGGCTCGGCTATGAAACGAAGCACTTACGATGAAGCTCGTAACATTCAAGCGAGCTGTCGCGCAGCTCTTTGGCCATTACTGAATGATTTTGGAGCTTTGCTAACTCCTGCAGCACCAGGAGAGGCACCCGCTAATCCTTCTGATACAGGTTCACCAATTGCAAACGCCATATGGACGATGACAGGAGCACCAGTAGTTGGAGTGCCTGGCCTTTTGGGGTCTACCGGCCTTCCTGTTGGAATTCAGGTCATAGGCCCATCGGGACGTGCGGCAGCGACTCTCTCGCATGCTCTTTGGCTTTCAGAGGTTCTTGGAAAATGAATGATTTAAGAAATGCGCTGGCTTTAGGACGTGAGATTGCAGCTCGTCGTTTGACAGCAGTGAAGGTTCTTGAAGCTGCGCTTGCTCGCATTGAGGCTAGAGATAACGAGATCTTAGCGTGGAAATTGATAAACCCTGAACAGGCATTGGCGGAAGCAATGGCTAGGGATGCAGAGGAGCCAAAAGGACCTCTTCATGGAGTCCCTGTTGGGGTCAAAGACGTACTAGATACGTCAGACATTGCCACCGGCTATGGTTCGCCAATTTATGAAGGAGCTTTACCATCCGCAGATGCTGCTGCAGTTGCGAATTTAAGAGCTGCGGGAATGGTAGTCCTTGGCAAAACTGTGACAACAGAATTTGCAATGCGTTTTCCTGGGGCAACGCGCAATCCAAATAATTTAGCTCATACTCCAGGTGGGTCTTCTTCAGGTTCCGCTGCAGCAGTTGCTGACGGACACGTTCCCCTCGCCATAGGCACACAAACCTCAGGGTCGGTTATTCGGCCCGCCTCCTATTGTGGTGTCATTGGTTTCAAGCCTTCTTGGGGGGCGGTGCCCCGTGCGGGCTTAAAAATGCTTGCCGAAAGCCTTGATACTATTGGGACAATGGCAAATTCTGCGGCAGACGCTGAAGCATTTGCACTAGCTCTTGCAGGACGACCAATAAATCCAACAGCGCCTTTAGATCAGCCTCCACGAATTGGAATTTGTAGAACTGTTGCATGGCCTAATATTGAGCATGCAGGTTCTAGGGGATTAGAGGAAGCAGCCACGTGCGCTGCTGCTGCAGGCGCTAAGGTAGTGGATGTTCAACTGCCAGAGCCATTCGCCACAGCTTTAGAGGCCCATGATGTTGTAATGACATATGAGTCGCGAGGAATGCTCGCGTTTGAATGTGATCGCCACTGGGATCGTCTTTCACCAGCCCTGCAAGATGTAATGAAGCGTGGGATGAACCACGACTGGCCAGCCTATCAGTCGGCGCTTGCCAATAGACGTGCGTGCAGGAAAAGCTTAGCTGATGCTTTTCAAGATGTGGATATTCTCTTAACGCCTTCTGCTTTAGGGGAGGCTCCAAAAGGGCTTAGTTTTACTGGATCCCCTGACTTTAATCGTATCTGGACATTTGTTGGAGCGCCAAGCATCACAGTGCCTGGTTTGATGGGGCCGAATGGTTTGCCGGTTGGCACACAATTAATTGCCCCGTTAGGCCAAGACTCTCGAGTTATTGGAGCCGCGGGTTGGCTTCAAAACCTACTCCAAGCATGAGAGGTCACCGAAAATGATTTCTGAAATCTCCTCAGCCTTGAATTGCCAAATGGATTTTGCTGCTGGCGTATTTGAAAGGCTCAAAGCGGTTAGTAAGGACGTGCGGGGAGTTACACGCGCCAGTTATGGAAACGGGGAGCAGGCGGCGCATGCATTGATGGCTGAAATAGCTGGTGAATTGGGACTGGAAGTTGGACAGGATGCTGCTGCTAACACCTACATGACTTGGGTTGGACAAGACCGCTCAGCCCCAATTCGCTTGGTAGGTAGTCACCTCGACTCAGTCCCGCAAGGTGGGAACTATGATGGTGCCGCCGGCGTTGTTTCTGGCTTAGTTGCGATCCGGGCTCTCAAGTCTATTGGCTACAAACCCAGATGTGACATAACAGTTATGGGAATACGAGCAGAAGAAAGCTGCTGGTTTGGAGTGTCTTATATAGGAAGCCGATCAGCTCTGGGCACCTTGCCAGAGGGTTCGCTCGAAACAGCAAAGCGAATGGATAATGGTATTTCATTGGGCCAACACATCACTGACTGTGGTGGTGATCCAGATAAATTACTGGCTGCTGCGCCACATT
Source organism: Rhodospirillales bacterium (assembly GCA_008081395.1). Lineage (GTDB taxonomy): Bacteria > Pseudomonadota > Alphaproteobacteria > Bin95 > Bin95 > VMCJ01. The sequence continues at coordinate 10,905 of VMCJ01000107.1, forward strand.
TAGATGCAAAAAAAATAGAAGCTTTTCTTGAGCCACATATAGAGCAGGGTCCTGTGCTAGTGGAAGCCGGTTATCCCGTAGGCATCGTTACAGGCATACGTGGAAACAGGCGTTTCCCAAATGCCTTTGTTTCAGGTGAGTATGCCCATTGTGGGGGAGCGCCTCGGCGGGTGCGAAGGGATGCTGTGGTGGCGGCAACTGAATTTGTCCAGGCCTTAGATGTTTTATGGGATAAGGCGGAAGCGAAGGGTGATGATTTCGCTTGTACAATAGGAAAATTTAATACCAATGCCGATCGTCATGCGATGACTGTAATTTCTGGCGAGGTCTCTTTCACCCTGGACATGCGAAGTGTGGACGCCAAAACATTAGAGTGGCTTGAGGCAGAAGTTCCAAGAATTTCAGGAGAGATTGCGAAGCGACGTGGCGTGAATATTAACCTTGGCCCGATTACCCGCGCTGCTCCTGGTGTCATGGATCAGAATTTAATGAAAACGTATCGCGATGCTGCTGAAGCAATGAGCGTCCGCGCGATGGATATTCCATCAGGTGCCAGTCATGATTCTGCGGCGTTTGCTGATGCGGGCATACCAACAGCCATGCTTTTTATTCGAAACGAAAATGGCAGTCATAATCCAGACGAAGCAATGGAAATTGAGGATTTTATAGACGCCACAAAGTTACTCGCTGCTTCTCTAAGCAAGTGAGAACAGCTGCCGATGATGTAACCTCGCTGTAGGTTGAAGAAAAAATTCTAAGTTGAGGGCAACCCTATCAATGGACAGGCTTTTGGAAAATCATGTCGCGCTGGTCACTGGGGCGGCTCAGGGAAACGGTGCAGCTATCGCTAAAGGCCTTGCTATGGCTGGCGCGGCGGTCGCAGTCTCTGATATCAATCTTGAAGGAGCTAAAGAAACAGCTCTCGTTATTGAACGCCATGGAAGTAGATCAGTTGCGTTCAAATGCGATGTAGCTGATAGGGACCAATGTAATGCTTTCATAAAGGAAGCTGAGGAAGTTCTTGGAAAGCCTAGCATTCTTGTGAATAACGCAGGAATATTCATCCGAGGCGGTATGGATGAACATGATTTTGAAAATGTATGGCGGCAAACCCTGAACATAAACGTGATGGGTGTGGTGAATATGACTATGGCAGCCCTTCCATCACTAAGGCAAACTAGAGGGCGAATAATTAATGTTGGCTCTATTCGTTCTTTCACAGCTGATAAAGCGTCTGCTGCGTATGCTGCTAGTAAGGGAGCAATTTTACAGATTACCAAGAGTTTTGCTGTTGAGCTTGTGGGTGAGGGCGTTAGGGTGAACGCCATCGCTCCTGGCATTATTGCAACGCCAATGACCGAAGTAACGCGCGCCGACCCATTAAAGATCGGCAATTTTTTGCGCGATGTGCCGATGGGCCGAGTTGGCGAAGCTGAAGAATTGGTGGGTCCAGTAAATTTTTTAGCCTCTGATATGTCAAGTTACATTACAGGTGTAATGCTTCCCGTTGATGGTGGATACCTCGCCCAATAACTACAAAGACGCTACCGCTGCCCCGCGTCTTTTAGCTAATTCAATAATGTGCTCAGTGAAGCGTTTAGTCCATTTATCGATTTTTGGATCAAGTGATGGATAGAGGCGTATTTGTTCCTCTCTAGGCATTGCTCCTGATCGGTCCAGCATGTGCGCTCCATGAACTGTCCAGCGTTTTATCATGTCTATTGTAACTTCTGGGTGAAATTGAAGTGCAAAGCAGTGATCATCATAGCGAAAAAATTGGTTTGGAAATTCAGAGCTACCTGAGGCTAGCAAAGTTGCCCCGCTCGGTAGATCGAAGCCATCTTTATGCCATTGAAAAACTTGCATGGGCTTAGTGAAGAATGATCTTCCAGCAGGTGTTGGGTAGATTTCACTATAACCAATCTCGACAAAATCCTTTGGATGTCGCCATACCTTTGCTCCGAGAGCTCTAGCTAAAATCTGGGCGCCTAGACAAACTCCGACGAAAGGTGCTGCTCCATTAATCGCCTTATCAATCCATCGGATTTCTTCTGGAATACAAGGAATGTGATCTTCAAATGCACTTTGGGGGCCACCAAACATTATTGTGGCTGTATAATCTTCTGTAGATGCTGGAAGCGCTTGGCCGATATTTGGGCAGCGCACATCCAATACGAACCCTTGTTCCATAAATAACCGGCCAAGCCTAGCTGGATAGGATGTTCTTTGATGTACAATGCAGAGGATGGTGCCGCGTTTCATGCTGAAATGGTATGCCGTGATTATGTGATTGAAGCAATGCGATAAAGTTATCTTTGCTCCAGCGTTAGCGGTTTGGACTACCAGCTATGCAAAAATAGATTTTGTTCCGTGAGCCAAACTATGAGATTGAGCTGGCTTGAAAGGGTTTTTGGCAATGAATTTCCGTATGGATCGCGTCTGGCAATTCAGGCCAATTTTTCTAAGTGACGCCTCAGTAGGCGCCTTGTTGATGATTATGTCGACAATTTGTTTTGTTTCCATGCAAAGCCTAATTCGTCAAATTGGCGGCGAATTGCCTCCAGTAGAGGTTGCTTTTTTCCGCAACCTTTTTGGCTTCTGCGCTATCGCCCCAATTTTTTTCAAATATGGATTTTCACCTCTTAAGACATCTCGATTAAGAGTTCATGCACTGCGCGGTGCTCTTCAAGGCATATCAATGATGGCTTTTTTTACAGGCGTAACCATGGTGCCATTTGCAGAAGCCACATCTATTAGTTTCTCCGCCCCTCTATTTGCCACAGTCTTGGCAGTAATTGTCTTAAGGGAAAAAATTCGTATCAGGCGCATCACCGCCCTTCTTTTGGGGTTCGCTGGAGTCATTATTGTTCTTCGCCCTGGATTTATGGAAGTTGGCCTCGGACAAGGTCTACTTTTAAGTTCTTCATTAATTTGGGGTGCAGCCATCATTGTTATTAAACGACTATCAGTTTCTGAGTCCGCTGCTACGCAGACTGCCTATATGGGATTATTTATGACACCCATAACTTTCCTGCCGGCTCTATATGTGTGGCAGACCCCAAGTTTTGAGCAATTAGCTTGGATGGCGTTGATAGGTGTTTTTGGTACGGTCGGTCATCTCTGCTTTGCGGGCGCTTTCCGACGTGCAGAATCGAGCGCTCTTTTGCCCCTAGATTTTCTCAGACTCTTGTGGGCGAGCGTTTTGGGATATTTCTTATTCTCTGAGACACCTGATTTATGGGTATGGATTGGGGGAGGAGTGATTTTCACGAGCGCCACATATATCGCCTTTCGTGAAGCACATCTCGCTAAGCAAAAGAGTAATTAGGTTTCCTCAGTCAACTTTGCCGAAAAGTGGATAGTGAGGGACATATAGAATCAAATTCAGCATAATTAAAATTGCGGCAAACTTTATACTCCAAAGGTGTTTTAGGCCCAGCAGAAGTGTATTTGGTCTTGCGTTGACGGACTCGCTCTTGTGGAGCTAACGTTAAGCTGAATTTGGAGAAGGGACATGTCGGAAGTTACGATAACAAGAGCAGATTTAACTGATGCCGTTTATCAGGAAGTTGGTCTTTCAAGGAATGAGTCCGCTGATCTTGTCGAAATGGTCCTTGGTGAAATTTCGTCCGTTTTAGAGTCTGGTGAATCAGTTAAAATCGCTGGCTTTGGGACGTTTATGGTTCGTCAAAAAGGTCTCAGACGTGGACGTAACCCAAAAACGGGAGAGGAAGTTCCAATTCTGCCCCGTCGAGTTTTGAGCTTTAGAGCCTCACATATTCTAAAAGACTACATCAACCACAGCGCTAATTGATTAGGTAATATTCTGAGGCATTAAATGGTTAGAGATTCAATTAAGCGCCGCATTAGAAAAAGCGCTTCCGCATACAGAACAATTAGCGAGGTATCCGAAGAAATTGACGTGCCTGCCCACGTTCTTCGCTTTTGGGAGAGTAAATTTCCTTCTTTGGAGCCTATGAAGCGGGGTGGTGGTCGACGTTATTATAAACCTGAAGATGTTGAGGCACTACGTCGTATTCGAGCCTTGCTATACCGTGATGGCTTTACAATCAGAGGTGTTCAGCAGCTTTTAAAAAGTCATGGCGGCAAGCCCCCTTCGGGTGTTGCGGCGGCTGGGGACAAAGTTGAGGTGGTTGAAGCGCCTGCTGTTAGCCTGAAGTCGGATATTCCGCCGGAAGTCGGGCAGCCTCAGTTAGATTTTGGTTTGTCGTCTCGGCAAATCGATCGACTGAAGTCGGTTTTGTTAGAGCTCAAGTCCATGCGTTCAGACCTTATAAAGGAGCTCCGGTAACTTATTTTTGATAAGCCTGAAGTGATTGACGAAAGCTTAATCACGCAGCATATTCGTCATGGTTTAGAAGGCGAATTGATTATGTCGGAGCGTAGCGCAGTCTGGTAGCGCATCACACTGGGGGTGTGGGGGTCGTAGGTTCAAATCCTGCCGCTCCGACCAATTTTAAAAGAAAATTTGATTAATCATCCTTTACTACTGAAAAGTCTTTCCATGTTGAGCTCGGTTTTTTGCAAACCTTGTCTTGGGGTGTGCTGTTTAGCGTCTGTCAATTGGGCGCTGTTTAAGGATTTTAGCTGATTGCGAATAATAATTTCTTGAACAGCTGCAACATAAATTTCCCGAGATGTTGAATAATTAGTTAGGGTCTCTGCAAGTTTATAGCCCGAGATCGATTTTCCAGAGTTTCTAAGGCTGAGTCTAACGTTACGAAATCCTTCATAAGCATGAGAGGTATTCAGATTTTTTGCGTATGACCGCGAAGCATCAAGTACGTTTTTAAACGCGCGTACTCTGTATTTTTTGCCCTCAGGTCGTTCGAGGGGAACCATTCCCTTGTCTTTTGGATTCCAAGTCCATTGGCCATATAACGCATTACCCATTTGCGCAAACCGCGATACTCCCCACCCACTTTCCTTTGCTGCTTGGGCAATTGCTAGGGCTGGAGGGATCACATCAACACGCTTTAAAAGCTGGTCAAAATCCATCGAAGTTAATTCATAATCATCAAAAATCTTTGCTAACCATTTCAAATCGGATTCACTTATTTTCGTTGCTTTTGATAAGTCCAACCGAAGTTTTAGTATGCGACTACGGTCTCGAAGGATCTCTTCGTTCGCTGCCAAAACATGAGGTAGCATCGACGAAATAAATTTCTGCTTTCTGCGTCGCACATCACGTATTTCGGGTAAATCACTCGGTAACCGTGAAAGAAAAAGCCGGGGTGCGTCTGCACCCCTTTTTATAGCCTCTAATGACCGGTCGCGGTCTCTCCAGAATGCCTCTA
>VMCJ01000109.1 GCA_008081395.1 Rhodospirillales bacterium
CCATTGTTCATGACGATGTAGGTCATATTGACCCCGCGACGCATGAGGTGAGCAAACTGACCTAAACCAATCGAAGCACTGTCGCCGTCACCCGAAACACCCATATAAATGAGATCTCGATTGGCAAGATTAGCGCCCGTCAAAACACTCGGCATGCGTCCATGCACAGTATTGAAACCGTGACTTGCACCGAGGAAATAGGTCGGCGCCTTGGAGGAGCATCCAATTCCAGAGAGCTTAGCAACCCTATGCGGCTCTATCGAAAGCTCGAAGCAGGCTTGAACAATTGCAGCCGAGATCGAGTCATGCCCACAACCCGCACACAGGGTAGAAATAGCACCCTCGTAATCGCGTCGGGTTTTGCCAACCTCATTCTTTGTTAAGGATGGGTGATGCAGCTTTGGCTTTGTGATGTATGTCATGAGACAGCCCTTTCCAGGGAAACGACCTTTAATTCTTCCATCTGCTCGCCTATCGCTCTCGCAATAAAACGACCAGTGATTGGCGTTCCATCATAGTGACAGATAGGAATGAGACGCGCTGGGTCAATTTCAAGCTCGTTTGAGAGCATTCCCCTGACCTGTCCATCGCGGTTTTGCTCCACAATAAAGACCTTGTCGTGCGCCATAATGAATTCCTTCACGGAATTCGGGAAAGGGAATGCGCGAAGGCGCATGGAGTTAACGTGCCCGCCTTTTTCCTGCAGCAGATCTATCGCCTCATCCATAGCTGGGCTTGTTGATCCAAAGTATATAACCCCATACCGCGTTTGTTCCTGGCTCTGCCGAACAATCGGTTGCGGAACGAGCGATTTCGCTGTCTCAAACTTCTTAGCGAGACGCTCCATATTTTCGATGTAATCTTTGCCTTCTTCCGAATAACGCGCGAACTGATCCTTAGTTGTACCGCGAGTGAAATACGCCCCCTTAGTTGGGTGCGTACTCGGGATAGTGCGGAAAGGCACCCCGTCGCCATCAACATCCAGGTAACGGCCAAAAGTCTTACCTGCATCTAATTCTTCCGCCGTCATAACCTTACCGCGGTCGTAGGTGCGGTTGTCATCCCATGAGAGCGGGTTACAGAGGCGCTGGTTCATACCTATATCGAGGTCAGTCATAACGAAAATGGGCGTCTGAAGCCGATCAGCCAAATCAAGAGCATCAGCACCAAACTCGAAACACTCCCTCGGATCTTCTGGGAAGAGCAGAACATGCTTGGTATCACCATTTGAAGCGTAGGCTGCAGCGAGAATATCGGCTTGTTGGGTGCGAGTTGGCATGCCAGTTGATGGGCCGCCCCGCTGTACATTGATGATTACAGCAGGCACTTCTGCAAAGTAAGCAAGGCCAATAAATTCCGTCATCAAACTGACGCCAGGACCTGACGTTGATGTGAACGCGCGCGCTCCATTCCAGCCCGCACCTATGACCATTCCAATTGCAGCAAGCTCATCTTCTGCTTGGACGATAGCGTAATTAGCCTCGCCAGTTTCCTTATCATGGCGATAGCGCTTGCAAAAAGACTGGAAAGCCTCTGCCAAGGAGGAAGAAGGGGTAATCGGGTACCAGGCACAGACTGTGGCGCCACCATAGACGCAACCAAGAGCTGCCGCCGCATTACCTTCCATGAAAATTCTATCGCCAACCTTATCGACTGGCTTAACACGAAGCTTGACCATATCTGGGTCTAAGTTTTCATGGGCATAGTCGCGGCCAAGCTTAAGAGCTTTTTTGTTCGCGCCTATTAATGCCTCCTTACCCTTGTATTGCTCCCCAAACAGCTTCTCAATTACTTCTGGGTCAATATCCAGGAGAACTGACAGCACTCCAATGTAAATGATATTCTTGAAAAGCTGACGCTGACGCGCGTCTGTATAGGTTGCGTTACAAATAGCAGTCAGCGGCACACCGATAATCGTGACATCATCACGGAACGCAGAAGAAGGCATAGGCCTGGTAGAGTCATAGAAAAGGTATCCACCTGGTGACAACTCTTCCACATCCTGCTTCCAAGTTTGCGGGTTCATAGCAACTAAAAGGTCTACACCACCGCGCCTACCAAGGTAGCCTTTTTCACTCACCCTTACTTCATACCAGGTGGGAAGACCCTGAATATTTGATGGAAATATATTCCGCGGGCTAACAGGCACTCCCATCCTTAGGATAGAGCGCGCAAACAGCTCGTTAGCGCTGGCAGAGCCAGACCCATTTACGTTCGCAAATTTGACAACGAACTCGTTAATCGCAGCTATAGGTTCCGGCATGCTGACCCCGCGTGTGTCATCTCAATGTAGTGCTTCTGCATATCCCAGGCGCCTGTTGGGCATCTTTCAGCGCAGAGGCCACAATGCAAGCAAACGTCTTCATCCTTCACCATGATCCTGGCGGTAGGAAGAGGGTCCGAGACATATAGGTCTTGCTCTGTATTAAGCGCAGGCGCCGTAAGCCTTTGTCGTACATCTACCTCCTCACCATTAGGCGTGAAGGTGATGCAATCCATTGGGCAAATATCAACGCAAGCGTCACACTCTATGCACAAGTTCGTGCTGAACACTGTTTGCACGTCGCAGTTCAAGCAGCGCTGCGCTTCCTTCCATGCAAGATCGAAATCGAAACCAAGTTCGACCTCAGCTTTCATGTCGGTGAGGGCCTTAGTTTTTTCGAGGTGAGGCACTTTAAAACGAGCATCAACTGCGATGTCGTTGTCGTAGCTCCACTCGTGGATACCCATTTTTTGGCTTACGATATCTTGCAGAGGCGCCGGCCGATCTTTGATATCTTCACCTTCCAGCATTTTGTGAATGGAGATGGCCGCATCATGGCCGTGAGAAGCGGCCCAAATGATGTTTTCTGGTCCAAAAGCAGCGTCGCCGCCAAAGAACACCTTGGGGTGCGTTGACTGGAAAGTCACACGATCAACGACTGGCATGTCCCAACGGTCATCGAAATCGAGCCCAATGTCTCGCTCAATCCATGGAAAGGAGTTTTCCTGACCAATAGCGCAAAGGACATCATCGCAAGGATAGAACGGGTCAGGCTCGCCAGTTGGCACCAGCTTACGACGACCATTCTCGTCATACTCTGCTTTCACTTTTTCGAAGGTCATACCAACGAGCTTACCATCCTCGATGACAAAGCTTTTTGGCGTCTCGAAATTAATGAAGGGAATATCTTCCGCCATCGCGTCATCTTTTTCCCAAGGAGACGCCTTCATTTCGTCGAAACCTGAGCGGACGATGACTTTTACATCTTCACCGCCAAGTCTGCGGGCCGTGCGGCAGCAGTCCATTGCAGTGTTACCACCGCCCAGGACGATCACGCGCTTGCCTATCTTATCGATATGACCGAAGGATACGGAGGAGAGAAAGTCGATACCAATTTGGAAATTGGCTTCCGCGTCTTCCCGGCCAGGAATATCAAGGTCACGACCGCGAGGAGCCCCAGTGCCCACAAAAACCGCGTCCCAACCTTCGTCTAAAATTTCCTTTAGACTTTCGATTTTCTTGTGAACGAAATTAATGTTTCCAATGCTTGTGATGTAATCCATCTCTTCATCAATGACGGAGACGGGCAGTCGGAAAGCAGGTATTTGGGTCCTGATCATACCGCCTAACTGCGGATTTTGATCAAAAAGGGTCACCTCATATCCGAGCACAGCCAAATCACGAGCAACAGTCAACGAGGCAGGACCAGCCCCAAGACAAGCCACCTTCCGCCCATTAGTTTTTGCAGGAGCCTTTGGCATTCGGGGTGTGACGTCGTCTTTATAATCGGCAGCCACGCGCTTGAGACGACATATTGCTACGGGCTCTTTTTTTGAGCCTGACAAATCCTCGTCTTCCACTCTGCCTCTACGACAGGCGGGCTCACAAGGGCGGTCACAAGTACGGCCAAGGATCCCAGGAAAAACATTTGATTTCCAATTAATCATGTAGGCATCTGAGTACCGTCCATGAGCAATTAGGCGAATATACTCCGGCACCGGCGTGTGAGCGGGACATGCCCACTGACAATCGACGACTTTGTGGAAGTAATTTGGATCTGTAATATCTGTAGGCCGCAAGGCCGCACTCCCCGGAAGCTGGTTAGTGCACCACTAACCGTTTCTTGTTCGTGACACTGGTCAAGTCTGCAGACAGGACCCTCTTATCCTAAACCCAATGCCGCTTTACACGCTAGGCGTCAAGCAATTGAATAGTAAACTTAATGGGGAAATGTCACATGTTTTTGCAAAACAATATCAAACTCTCGTAACTCAAGGGCATGACACTCCCGTTCTTGACCGCTACCCTTGGTGAGAGAATCAATTTGCGTTCGGGAGAGAACGATGAAGACACGCGCCGCTGTAGCATTTGAGGCAGGGAAACCTCTGGAGATTGTGGAGGTCGATTTAGAAGGCCCAAAAGCAGGCGAAGTGCTTATCGAAGTTAAGGCTACAGGCGTTTGCCACACAGATGAATTCACCCTTTCAGGCGCTGATCCAGAAGGCGCCTTTCCTGCAATCCTAGGCCATGAAGGTGCAGGGGTCGTTGTCGAGGTTGGAGCAGGCGTCACCACAGTAGCGCCGGGCGATCACGTAATTCCCCTTTACACACCCGAATGCAGAACCTGCGAATACTGCCTGAACCCTAAGACAAACCTCTGCCAAGCTATACGAACAACCCAAGGCGCAGGCGTCATGCCTGACGGGTCTTCGCGCTTTTCTTACAAAGGTGAAAAAATTCTCCACTACATGGGAACATCGACATTCTCCAATTATACAGTCCTGCCAGAGATTGCGGTGGCAAAGGTCCGCAAAGATGCTCCATTCGATAAAATTTGTTACATTGGGTGCGGTGTAACGACCGGGCTTGGCGCCGTTATGTTTACGGCAAAGGTCGAGCCAATGAGCCGAGCTATAGTCTTTGGCCTAGGAGGTATAGGCCTGAATGTCATTCAAGGTTTGAAAATGGTCGGGGCTCGTCAAATTGTTGGCGTGGATTTGAATGAGTCAAAAGTCCCTTTAGCCAAACAATTCGGCATGACTGACTTCGTAAATCCCACAAAAATCAAAGATGATCTTGTTGGGCATTTGGTAGAAATTACAGGTGGCGGCGCTGATTACACGTTCGAATGCATCGGCAATGTGGAGGTGATGAGGGCCGCATTGGAAAGTTGCCACAAGGGATGGGGTGAAAGCGTTATCATCGGCGTCGCCCCGGCAGGAGCTGAAATCAATACCAGACCATTCCAGCTTGTGACTGGACGAGTTTGGAGAGGCTCAGCCTTTGGCGGAGCCAGAGGCCGAACAGACGTGCCAAAGATCGTTGACCTTTATATGGAAGGTAAAGTCTCTATCGACCCCCTCATTACCCATACAATGCCTCTGGAAGACATCAATAAGGCCTTTGACCTTATGCACGCAGGCGAATCAATCCGCAGCGTTGTGATGTACTAAGGTAAAACTTCGTCTCTCTATTCGGAACGAAGTCTATCAATCCCCGCGCCATAGGTTGAAGGCGTGATATCTACGCCAGATGCCCGCTTCTCAAGCCAATAGGCAACGGCGGGCGGCGTCGTAGCAATCGCGTCTGGGATGCCGAGTTTTATTGCAGCATCCATCGGCCAATTAGGATTGTGCATCGCTTCGCGGGCGATAGCGATGAGATCTGCCTTACCCTCTTGAAGAATGGCTTCAGCCTGATCCGCATGGACAATGAGCCCAACTGCCATCGACATACATCCGCCATCACGCTTTAAGCGATCGGCGTATGGAACCTGGTAGCCGTAAGTCACACGACCTGCACTTACAACGGGTGATCCAGTCATTCCGCCAGAGGAGCAGTCGATCACGTCAACTCCAAGTGGTTTCACGGCCTGCGCAACATTGACAGACTCGTCCGGCCCAAATCCTGCATTGTCCTCAACTGAAAGGCGCAGAAAAAGGGGCTTCTCTTCAGGCCAAAAACGTCGGGCCTCTTCAACGATTTCCATCAGAAAACGCCTTCGATTTTCTTCAGAACCGCCATACTCATCATTGCGGGCATTAGCTTGGGGCGAGAGAAATTGATGGATCAAGTAGCCGTGCGCACCATGAATTTCCAGAACGTCATATCCTGCTTCATGGCATCGCCTAACGCCTTGCCCCCACATTCGAACAAGGTCCTGCACCTCAGACTTAGAAAGCCCGCGAGGCTCAGGGTCCCTTCCACTTGCTAGAGACGAAGCTGACACTAGCTCCCACTTATCCCAATCCTGCACACCCTCAGCTTCAGCTGCCTCTTGGGTCAGCGGCGCGCCGCCTTCCCATGGCCTAAAACGACGAGCTTTTCTTCCAGAATGGCCAAGCTGTATAGCTGCAACTGAACCGTTTTCTTTTATGACTTTGGCAAGTCGAGCGAGGCCAGGAATATGTTCATCCTTCCAAGCCCCCAAGTCACCAATAGTACCGCACCCTCGACGATCTACCTTAGTTGACTCGACAAAGGTCAAACCTGCGCCGCCTGCCGCATATCGGCCCACATTCATCAAGTGCCAGTCCTGAGCGAACCCATCCTTGGCCGCATATTGATGCATAGGTGCAATTACGACGCGATTTTTCAACTCAACACCACGAATAGAAATTGGCTGAAACAACATAGGAAGCGACATTGAACTTAGTCTCCTCGAGCGGACGCCTGTCCTTGAACAGTGAAGAAGGAAGCTGATTTAGGCTGCTCTGGCAGCTCGACAATTGCAGGTGAAAGTCTAGCCTTGCGCTTCTTAACACCGCGAACGATCCGACCCTCGTTTTCATTGGGCATCGGGTTTTGAGCTATCGGCACAGCATCAGCTGCTGTGTACACGCAAATATAAAGACCGCGCGGGTTCACTGAAAGGCTCGGGTCAGAGCCGTGAGCAAGGCGCGTGTGCATCAGACAGACACTGCCTGCCTTTCCAGTTACAGGCACATCCCTTTCCTTCATGGATGAAGTCACCTCGGCCGCCATTCGGCCAGTAAAGACATCACCCTCAAAAAGCGAATACAAAGGGCCTTTGTGGCTGCCCGGAACGACCTTCAGACAGCCATTTGTCTCGTCTACGTCGTCCAGCATAAGAAGGGCCGTTACGATGTCATCATTTGTGTGCGGCGTGAATAGGAAGTCCTGGTGATAGTGGACCTCTGTCGCGGCTCCAGGAAGCTTTTGGTTAATTTTACAATGATGAAACTTAACGTCAGGCCCAATTAAATCCGCGACCATATCTGTCATGGCAGAATTTTCCATGACATCCCTAAAGGGTGAATAGATATCAGACGGGTTATTAATACGACGGAGCGCCGGCTTCTCAGGGGAATGCTCCGTCCCCATATCAAATCTCGGGCGCCCATCAATCGTTGGGGGACCATATGGTTTTGAGTGCGAACGGCTCTCCTCCGTCCATTCCGCCATGAGGCTTCGCATCGCTGCAAGCTGGTCCTTCGTGACGGCATTTTCAACAACCAGACAACCGTCCCGCCAAAACTCTGTCTTCTGATTTGCGCTTAGTACCATCAAGATTTTGCCTTCTGCCTTGCAGCAATAGCATCAGCAAAAGAGAGAATAGCCCTCATTCGATCGGCAACGGGTACGTCTACCATTTTACCGCGAACGGTTATCGCTCCTTCCCCTCTAGCAAGGGCTGCATCGTAAGCATCAACTATCTCTCGAGCCTCTTCGACTTCTTCTTCGCTTGGCCCGAAGATCTCATTTGCAACCTTAACCTGATTAGGGTGAATACAAGATGCCCCTCTAAAACCAGCACGCTTAGAAAGACGCATCATCTCGTAGAGTTTATCTATGTCTCTAAATTCAGCGATGGAGCCGATGAAGCCCATTGGGGCTACACCGGCAGCCCTGGCGCAAGCAACGATGTGCTGCTTGAAGGACAGCAACATATCGCTGTCCGTTGTTGACCCCATCGATAGTGCGAAATCTTCTGAACCCAGTGAAACGGACATAACACGAGAGCTAGCCTTTGGAATATCACGAGCGTTGAGGTAACCCTCCGCCGTTTCTATCAAAGGACAAAGGAAGGTAGAGCCAACTGGCATACCCTTCTCAGCTTCTATCTCAGAGACTACGTTAGCGACTTCCGCCACGTGAGCACCCGTATCGGTCATCGGCAAAAGTAGAGCAACAACATTTGGAGAGACAGCCGCCTCGATGTCTCGCGCTGCTAGCCGCCAAGGCCTGTTGATACGAACCGTTACATCAAGTCCTAGACCTGCAAGATGAGCTGCAACATCGCCTAAGGCGTCGCGAGCGCGGTCCTTCTCCGATGCTGCGATCGAGTCCTCCAAATCGAGGATGACGGCATCAGCCCCAACACCAGGCGCCTTCTCTACAAATTTCTGGTTCAATGTGGGCACAAACATCATTGAGCGCCACACTGGCGGTGTGAAAGTCATCTCAGTTACTCCTTAGCGGCCCTGGAAGTTTGGCTTGCGTTTTTCGCGGAAAGCACGACCGCCCTCTTGCTGATCTTCAGAACGTGAGATTGCTAGCAATTCATTTCTAGCAAGACCTGCAAGCTCAGAAGGACCTCTTGCAACAACGACATCGCGCGTAAAGCGCTTCAGCGCGCGAACGACTAGAGGAGCTGAATCAGCAAGGATGCGAGCATACTCATGGGCTGCAGCGATGTGCTCACCCTTTGGTGTTACCTTGTTCACAAGTCCAACTTCATATGCACGTTGAGCTTTGTAATGAACACCCGTCAACATGAATTCCATTGCGTGTTTGTGATTAATGCGAGCGGCGAGACCTGCAATTAAGCCACCACAAAAACCAATTTGGGCCTCAGGATAGAAGAAGTCTGCCGTCTCATCAGCGATTGCTAAATCTGCAAACTCAACAAGGCAGAAAGCACCGCCAACGCAGTATCCATGCACAGCAGCAATTACGGGCTTGTCCAGCATCACGCCAACGCCAGGCATGCACTCCCAAAGCTCTGGATCGCGGGGAGGGTCTTTAAGGTCAGCTCCAACTGAAAAGGCCCTATCACCGGCAGACGTCAGCACTGCGACGCGATCATCACTATCCTGCAAACGCTGGAAGGCCTGCCGCAGCTCGGCCACTAGCCCGTTTGAAAGCGCATTCATTTTTTCTGGGCGATTGAGCGTAATCGTAGCGACATGGTCTTTAGACGTATAAGTGACGACAGGTTCAGACATAGTTGGACTTTCCTAGAATCAAGCAAAATTCAAAATCAGGAAGCATAGAACAGCGTCGTTGCAGAGCATGCAAGACAGGCTCATGCATTAACGCAAGAAAGCTTTACTATTTTCTAGTGAGGCGGCGGAGGTGAGGCCTTTAAATGGATATTATTACCCTCAGGTCGTAACAGGCTCACCCTCGACAGTAATGCGGTGCATTAGACGGCGCTCGCCCTGATAATCATTAAGAGCCATATGCCAGGTGGCACGGTTGTCCCAAAATGCGACTGATCCTTTTGACCACTGAAAACGGTAAGTGAATTCTTGCCTTGCCGCGTGCGCATAAAGTGTCTCTAGAAGAGGCTTCGACTCTTCATCAGTCCATCCATCAAAACGCAGAGTGAACCCTGGATTGACGTAGAGAGCCTTTTTACCACTTATCGGATGGCTGATCACGACGGGATGTATTGCATCCTGTTGGGCTGCATCTTCATTGCCTAGCCGTCCGCCAAGGTCTTCGCCACGTTCCTTGTAACGAGCGCCTTTGCCGAAGACGTGCCGGCTCGAGTGGACGGCTTTCAAACCATCCAGCATTTCCTTTAAGCCATCAGATAGGGCTTCATACGCCGCAAATTGCGAGGAAAATATTGTATCACCGCCGATTGTGGGTGTTTCTCTTGCAACTAGGATCGAGCCTAGGGCAGGAATTTGGTCGTACGAGTGATCCGTATGCCAGCCACCACCAATATTGGCTTTTTGGTCTGGCTCTTTGCGAACCTCCGCAATTTGAGGCCAACCTTCTACGTGTGCAAAAAACCGATTGATGTTAACTCCACCAAATTTTTCGGCGAGGGCAATATGGTGAGAAGGGTCCATATTCTGCTCACGAAAAAAGAGGACACCATGCTCACCCAATGCCTGCCTAAGTTCAGCGACGACATTCACTGAGAGGTCCTTGCTCAAGTCCACACCCTCTATGAACGCCCCACAATTCGGACCGGCCTTGCTTACGTTAATATTTTTCAGGCTCATAAAATCACTCCGAACTTAGACTGCCACCAAGTCAAATTGGATTAGGTGCGGTTTTGGCGGTTCTCAACCAAATCCTCAACCACAGCAGGGTCTGCCAAGGTTGATGTATCGCCAAGATTTCCAAAATCATCTTCTGCAATCTTACGAAGAATGCGTCGCATGATCTTGCCCGAGCGTGTCTTTGGCAAACCAGGGGCCCATTGGAGCCAATCTGGAGATGCAATGGGGCCAATTTCCTTGCGAACCCACTGAACCAGTTCCTTTTTGAGATCGTCTGACGGGTCTTCACCTAAGTTAAGGGTAACGTAAGCATATATACCTTGACCCTTAATATCGTGAGGAGCGCCAACCACGGCGGACTCTGCGACTTTTGGGTGAGCCACTAAGGCCGACTCAACTTCCGCTGTTCCCATCCTGTGACCAGATACATTTATAACGTCGTCTACCCGACCAGTGATCCAGTAATACCCGTCCGCATCCCTTCGAGCGCCATCACCAGTGAAGTACCTGCCTGGGTAAGTTGAAAAGTATGTGTCCACGAAGCGCTGGTGGTCCCCATAAACCGTTCGCATCTGACCGGGCCAGCTTTCAGCGATACAAAGATTTCCTTCACAAGCGCCTTCTAGCAGCTTGCCCTCAGCGTCAACCATGACAGGCTTCACACCAAAAAACGGTAGGGTAGCCGAGCCAGGCTTTAGGGCCGTAGCTCCAGGAAGCGGCGTAATCAAGATCCCGCCAGTTTCAGTTTGCCACCACGTATCGACGATGGGGCACCGACCATCACCAACGACATTGTGATACCAGAGCCACGCTTCAGGATTTATGGGTTCGCCAACCGACCCAAGCAGTCGCAAACTTTTGCGGCTTGCCGCTTTAACGGGCCCCTCTCCCTCTCTCATAAGAGCGCGGATTGCTGTCGGCGCAGTATAAAAAATCGAGACATTATGTTTGTCACAGACCTGCCAAAAGCGACTAGAGTCTGGATAATTTGGAACGCCTTCGAACATCAGTGTGGTGGCACCATTAGCCAGTGGCCCATACACAATGTAGCTATGACCGGTTACCCAACCAACGTCAGCCGTACACCAGTAAATTTCGCCTGGCTTGTAGTCGAACACATACTCGTGGGTCATAGAAGCATACACAATGTAGCCGCCAGATGTGTGCAATACGCCTTTGGGTTTACCAGTGGAGCCGGAGGTGTAGAGGATGAAGAGTGGATCTTCCGCACTCATCTCTTCGGGCTCACAAGTTGCAGGCTGGTCAGCGCAAATTTCATGATGCCAAACATCACGGCCACTAGTCATGTTAATGTCACCGCCAGTGCGCTTTACAACAATGACCGTATCCACACTGTCGCAATGTTCCAAAGAAGCGTCGACATTTGCCTTTAGAGGCACCTTACGGCCCCCGCGCAAACCCTCATCAGCGGTAATGACGAGCCTGCATTTCGAATCATCAATTCGCTGAGCAAGGCTGTCCGGCGAAAATCCGCCAAAAACGATGGAATGCACTGCTCCAATGCGCGCACAAGCAAGCATGGCATAAGCAGCTTCAGGGACCATCGGCATATAAATGCAAACCCTGTCACCCTTTTGCACGCCCCGCGCCTTCATCGCATTGGCTAAGCGGCACGTCTCGTCGTGCAGTTCCTGATAGGTGATTTTTTTATCGTCTTTAGGGTCATCACCTTCCCAGACAATCGCCACCTGGTTTGCCTTGTCCTTCAAGTGCCTATCAATGCAGTTGGCCGACACGTTAAGTGTGCCATCCTCAAACCATTTAATTGATAGGTTATCTTTGTCGTAGCTGACGTTTTTCACTTTTGTAAAAGGCTTAATCCAATCAACGCGCTTTCCATGTTCTGCCCAAAAACCTTCAGGATCGTCGATGGAGCGTTTGTACATCTCAGCGTATTTTGCAGCATCAATGTGCGCGGAGGCTGCAACCTCCGGCCGCGGCTGGAAAAGTTCGTCAGACATGATCGGATCCATCCCTAAAATTATTTTTTCTTGAACACCAATAAATCCCGAGACGGGCTTGGTTTCAAGCGATTCTAAAAATAGTGGCGCGTTAGATAGGGAAAGTCACTGGATCTAAATGAGTTGTATAAAATCAAAATGCCCCCTGTTTTTCTCTAGAGGAGAGCCAAAACCCTTAAAAAGAGCAGACGTGACCCGCCGAAATCGTGGCCTTGAGTATTGGAACCGGTCCATCTTCAGACAAAACTATGACATCCGCTCTCTGACCGGAGGCAATCCTGCCTCTATCGCGGAGGCCAAGGGCATCTGCAGCATTTGTAGAAACCAGCTTCCACGATTCGTGCAGAGGCATCTTACCTTGCTCTGCTAGAATGAAGGGCGCATTCAACAAGGCCGGATAATAATAGTCGCTAGCAAGCACGTCGCATAAACCCTTGGCCACCGCATCCGCTGCAGATTGAAGTCCTGTGTGACTGCCGCCACGCACAACATTCGGAGCTCCTAATACTATTGGGTCCCCCAATATTTTTGCTGCAGCAGCGGTGACATCTCCCATTGGGAATTCTGCAATATGACAGCCAAGGTCATGAAAATGCTGCCTGGTCTCTTCGTTAGCATCGTCGTGAGACAACATGGGGACACCTGCGTTTCGGGCAGCTTTTGCCAAATGCTCAATACCAGCTGCTTGGCCCTCATCCGCATCCCTTGCCACTCTCTCAAATAATGAAAGAAAGTCATCTAAGTTCATGCCAGATCGGCCAGCGTACACGCCCATTTTGTCTGGGCTTTTTCTGTATCGGCGTATGTGAGGCAGATGGTCGTTAAAAGCGAGCGCATCTATACGTCCCTCTGCAATCCAGCCTGCCGTTTCCTCCACCATGGCAACGTTTGCCGTTTCAAAGCGAAGGTGCAGACGAACATCCGACGTGTAGTGGGATTTTAGCCGCTCATGCTCCCTCATAAATTTGCGAAAGGCTTCAGCACTGCGCAGGCCAGGTTCCCATGATAGCGTCACCCCATGGTAGGCAGTTGTGATGCCATTTGCGATGAGCTGCTTGTCCGTTTCCATCAAAGCAATATCGAGGGGAAAATGAACGCCCGGTCTTGGCATTAATTGGCGCTCGAAGGCATCACCATGAATATCAATAATGCCAGGTAGAACATACGCCCCTCGCGCATCGACACGTTGGCGCGCTGAAGTAAGAGTAGAGCCAACGCTCGCAATTACTCCGCCCTCAATGGCGACGTTACCATCTACAAAACCGTCCAGCGTTAAAACACGGCCATTCTCAATCAATAAATCCATGATCACTACTTCAGGGCAATTTTGGACAGGTGTTCTGTGAGTTGCATAGCTTCATGCATAATTTCACGTATGACCTCACCTGCAGGCTTTACGCAAGCAGGATCATTCAACATGCCAGCAATCTGGCCAACAACAGCCTGATGCTGGCCTTCATATGTGTCGTCTTGATGTCGGCCCTTGCGGACGATCCGTTGAAGGCGCCTTAACTCGTCTTCCGCAGCACCGGAAAGCCTCGCAGCTTCAAAGGCTTTTACTTCAGGGGTTGCAAACGCTCGAACTGTTTTTCCCGTCAGGCTTTTCGAGACAATTGTCTCTTCCTCACTTATTTTCAAAATTGCATCAGAATACCAACGACCTCCTGCACTCTCAGTCGTACAAATCAGTCGAGTGCCAAGTTGAACGCCTGCAGCACCCATAGCCATTGCTGCAAGGAAACCCCTCGCATCGCCAATTCCACCAGCAGCGACCACTGGCACCTTCACTGCATCAATTACCATTGGCAATAACGGTAAGGTTGCCACCGAACCTACGTGACCGCCCGCCTCAGACCCTGAAGCGACAATCGCATCGGCCCCCTCCGCCTCCAACCTCAGAGCGTGGCGGACGGTAGGCACAACGGGTATCACCTTGATACCGGCACTCCTTAGGTCACCAACGGCGCGAGGCCCCGGGTCACCAAGACCAGTTGTAACGACTGGCACTTTCATGTCGATGCAGATCGCGGCCCTTCGTTCAGTAAATTTAGCGCCTAAGGGTGTAATGTTTACGCCAAAAGGCTTTTTGGTCAGGGCCTGGGTCTCTTCAATTTGTCGAACAAGGTCCTCTTCGCGCTCTCCATAGGTTGGTAAAACGCCAAGACCGCCTGCCTCTGAAACTGCCGCCACGAGCTTGGGTTTACCAGCGCCTTGCATAGCGCCTTGCAGGATTGGAAACTCAATCTCAAGCAGATCACATAACTCTGTATGAAACATATGCCTCAACCGATTGGACTTGTTGCTTGCACCAGTATATCTCCAACATCGACGAGAATGGGAGTTTTATAGATGCCCAGCATAGAAATACGGGAGCGATGTCCGGCGGCGTAACATTTTATCAACCGCCCTCTCCGTTTTAGGAAAATAACAAACGATGCAGCTCTACAATTCTCTAGCCGCCGAAAAACAGACTTTTGAACCAGCAGACCCAAATCGCGTAACGATGTACGTGTGCGGACCCACGGTCTACAACTTTGCACACATAGGCAATGCAAGACCCGCAGTCGTCTTTGACTTGCTTTACCGACTACTCCGCCGACGCTACGGCCCCGAACACGTGGTCTACGCTCGAAATATTACAGACATCGACGATAAAATGATGGCAGCAGCCAAGGAGAGGGGAATAAAGACATCAGACGTAGCCGCTGAATTCGAAGCCGCTTACCTTGCAGACATGGGCGCCTTGGGCGTGATGGCGCCAGACATCGATCCTCACTGCACGCACCACGTTCCAGAAATGATTGCCATGGCGAAGACCCTCATTGCAAAAGGCCATGCATATGAGGCGGAAGGGCATGTCTTATTCAGCGTTCCATCCTTTAATGAATATGGAAATCTCTCCAGGCGCAGCAGGGATGAACAGGTCGCCGGTGCTCGCGTTGAAGTGGCACCCTTCAAGCGCGACCCGGCTGATTTTGTTTTGTGGAAGCCAAGCTCCGATGATCAAGATGGTTGGGAAAGCCCTTGGGGCCGAGGGCGACCAGGGTGGCACCTCGAATGTTCTGCGATGGCGGAAAAGCACCTTGGCGAGGTAATCGATATTCACGGCGGCGGTGCAGATCTAAAGTTTCCCCACCACGAAAATGAAATTGCACAAAGTCGATGCGCTCACGGCGCCGACGCATTTGCCCGTTACTGGATGCACAATGGCTTCGTAAACGTCGATGCTGAAAAAATGTCAAAATCAATAGGCAACGTGTTGCTCGCTAGGGATCTATTGAATGAAGCTCCAGGTGAAGCGATCCGATGGGCTCTCCTCTCTGCCCATTATCGTCAGCCTCTTGATTGGAGCGACACACTACTCAACCAGTCGAAGCGTAATTTGGATAGGCTCTACCGCACGATGGATAGCCTTCCTGAAGGCGCAACGGCAGAACCACCAGCAGCCGTCCTCGCCGCTCTAGAAGATGATCTAAACACGCCCGCAGCCTTCGCAGCTTTATTTCAGTTCGCTCGTACTGCAAAAACGGCTGAAGATCGAGCAGCGATGAAAGCGGCTGGTGACCTTTTAGGCGTCCTTCAAGAAGCCCCTTCAAAGTGGCTATCCGGCGGCGCAAAAGTCGATCCATCTGAAATAGAACGCCTAATAGAAGACCGTCTTGAAGCACGTAAATCAAAAGACTTCGCCACTGC
>VMCJ01000074.1 GCA_008081395.1 Rhodospirillales bacterium
ATTGGAAAAATGAAACATTTCCTAATAATACTAAAAAAATTTTAAAAAATAGAAAAAAAAAAGAAAATTAAGAAAATTTTAGGATAATTTTCACTACAGCCAATCTTGCGTGGATTTAATTTGTCTTTCCAGAATGCCACTGGTCGATAAAGCTTTTCTTGCCTGGAAGTGTCAGGTCTCGGTCTTTTGTCCAAGAACGCGCAAGTGGGGCATGCTTTAAACGGTTATTTGAACTTTTAAATAACCGCAGCGATGGGAGAATTAGCTTAACAGCAAGTCGATATAACCATGGGTGTAAAGCAAAGTATGCCCAGGTGGTCATAATCCAGCGGGTACGTTGGCTGCCTGTCTTCTCTCTCCACTGCTGTTCGCGTAAAGCTCTCATCATATCTGGTAAGGGGATGTCCACCGGACATACTTCTCGGCATCGTCCATTTAACGTGCATGCATTAGGCAAGTCCCCGGCCTGCTCTAGGCTATTTAAGGCAGGGGTTAAAATTGAACCCATTGGCCCTGGATAGGTCGATCCGTATGGATGACCCCCTATCACTGAATAAACAGGACAATGATTCATGCAGGCGCCACAACGAATGCAGCGGAGCATCTTTGCCATATCTCCACCCAACATTGTTGTCCGTCGATTATCTACTAAAACGATGTGCATTTCTTCCGGACCATCCCTATCACCAGAACGTTTTGGTCCGTTGAAAAAAGTTACATATTGAGTGAATTCACTACCCAACGCAGATCTGGATAAAAGTCTAAGAAAAACTGCAGTATGCTCTAAGCTTGGGACAAGTTTTTCGATGCCCACTGTAACGATGTGGCAGGGAGGTAGAGCTGTTGTTAGCTCCGCATTTCCTTCGTTTGTGACTGTTAAAATCGAGCCACTATCAGCAGCAAGAAAATTTGCTCCAGAAATACCTACATCGGCAGAAATATATTTTGGCCTTAGCTCGTGTCGGGCGCTTTCCACTAGCGCTTCGACAGTGTCAGATGATCTTTGCCTCGTATGTTTATCAGTAAACAGGTCTGCCACTTCCTCCTGTGTCTTATGAAGGGCCGGGATCACTATGTGTGAGGGGCGCTCACCTGCTAATTGAATGATGTGCTCCGCGAGATCTGTTTCAACACGCTCAATTCCAGCTGCTGCAAGAGCGGCAGGCAGACCAATTTCTTCGCCGAGCATTGATTTTACGCGCGTGGCTGTTTTTGCCTCGCGTGTCTTGCATATGTCTACGACAATGCCTGTCGCTTCGTCAGGGGTATCGGCAAAGTGGACGATTGCGCCTGAGGCTTCAGCAGCAGCCGTGAATTGTTCTAAGTAGTAATCAAGGTTCTCTAGAGTATGATCTTTAACCTGCACTGCGAGCTTTCGGGCTTCTTCGAATTCAGGGTAATTGGTAATTACCTCCGTGCGCCTGCCTTGAAGTAAGTTAGTTGCCCGATCTAATGCTATTTTTAGTTGAGGCTTTTTTAGTGCGTGTGCTGCCTCCGTTTTGAAGGCAGAAGGTGAAGCAGCGTGAGAGTTCATATGCCATCTCCATCTGCCATACCAGCAAGAACCTCCGCGATATGAAAACAGCGGATGTTTGAATTTTCGCGCGATAGCTTTCCTGCCATATTCATTAGGCAACCTAAATCACCTGCAAGAAGTACATCTGCACCGCTGGCCTTTATTGTCTTAGTTTTATCGGCCACGATTGCTGCAGAAATTTCTGGATATTTGATGCAGAAGGTGCCGCCAAAACCGCAGCATGCCTCTTCGCCTTCAAGGGGTTGAATTTCCAATCCTGAAATTTCAGATAAAAGAACTCGAGGTTGCGCCTTAACGCCAAGCTCCCTTAGTCCCGAACAACTATCATGGTAGGCAACTTTGGCTGGGAATACGGTCGAGGTTGGTTTCCAACCCATTATATCAACAAGAAACTTAGTGAGCTCAAATGTTCGAGCGGCTAGGTCTTCTTGTCTGAGCCGCCAACCCGGGTCTTCCGGAAAAAGGTCTGCGTAGTGGACTTTAATCATTCCTGCACAAGAGCCGGATGGTGCCACTACATAGTCATATGTTTCAAATGTTTTAATTACTTGCTCTGCTATTGCGCGGCTTGCACTTTTTGCGCCTGAATTAAAGGCAGGTTGCCCGCAGCAAGTTTGTGCCTTTGGGACTATCACCTCACATCCTGCTAATTCTAAAAGGCGAGCAGCGGCAAATGCCACGTTTGGCCGCATTGTGTCAGCCAAGCAGGTTACAAAGAGCGCGACGGAGGGTTTAGATCTTGTCATGCCTCAAAAATATCGCCCGTGTATTCTCGTAGCGATGCGCGCCGCCGCCGCAGCGCGCGAATGCCGCAATTTCCCTTGCCATTAAGTTGATGCAGGTGGTCGGGGCAAGATTGCTTCAAAGTCTGCTTGGGAACTTCTTTTAAAGATCCTTCAATATTTCATTCCAAAGAGTAGACTTCAATTCAAAGCCAACGCCTGGAGCGTCTGGCAGGGTAATTTTCCCGCCTTCAACCTGTGTATTGTCTGCGAACCCACCGAAGGGCTGAAACACCCCTGGGTAACTTTCGTTCCCTCCCAGTCCAAGTCCAGCGGCTATGTTTAAGGCAAACTGGTGGCCACCGTGAGGAATGCAGCGTCGCGGTGACCAGCCTAACTCTTGCAGCATTTTAAGTGTGTCGAAATATTCAACCAAACCATAAGAAAGAGGGGGATCGAATTGAAGCCAATCGCGATCACTACGCATCCCTGCGTACCTGATTAAGTTACGAGCATCTTGTACAGAAAATAAATTTTCTCCCGTAGCCATTGCGCCAGGATAGATTTCACTAAGGACTGCCTGTAATTGATAATCCAGAGGGTCTCCAGCCTCTTCGTACCAGAAGAGGTCATAAGGCTTCATCATTTCTGCATAAGCAATAGCCGTTTGTAGATCAAAGCGACCGTTAGCATCGACGGCTAACCTCTGGCCGTCACCAACCACCTCAAGAACTGCTTCTATGCGTTCTTTATCAATATTTATACTTTCACCACCAATTTTCATTTTGACGATGTCGTAGCCGAGGTTGAGGTAGCCCTTCATCTCCTCTTTAAGAGCATCTAAACCTTTTCCTGGATAGTAATAGCCACCAGCGGCGTAAACAAAGACCTTGTGGTCGGCTTTACCAGCGTTAAACCGGTCGGCCAGTAGTTGCCACAGAGGTACTTGATTGGCCTTTGCAAGCGCATCCCATAGGGCCATGTCGATTGTTCCAACTGCCACAGACCTCTCTCCGTGTCCTCCTGGCTTTTCATTTACTCTCATCGACTTGTTTACTTTTGCTGGATCGATAAAGCCGTCTTCACCAATCCATTGGTTTTGATCCGCTGCTTTGATCCGAGGAATAAACCGGTCACGCATCAATGCGCCCTGGCCATAGCGGCCGTTTGAGTTGAATCCATAACCAATGACTTGTTTACCATTTACGTAGACATCGGTTTTGACGGCAACCACGCTGCAGGTCATCTGGCTGAAGTCAACATACGCGTTTCGAATATCTGACTTTAGGGATACGGTCTTTTCAACAATGTCTACAATTTTCATAACAGCATTACTTTCAAAACAATCCAGAAATTACTCCTAGAGAAGTAATCCTTCACTTTGCAAGAGGCGCGTTGGGGTGTTTTGCAAAAAATTGTTTGGTGTATTCAAAATTCAGCAGAAATAGGACTTGATTAAATACCCAAGATGATACAAATCCAATTCGTATAAGATTAGTCCTAATTGGATTTTGGGTAAATGCTGCGATTATCAAAAATGACCGATTATGCGGTTGTGGTTATGGGGCAATTAGCTTCCAGACCGGATTGCCGTCAGTCCGCTGCTAGTATAGCTGAAAATACTGGTTTACCGACCGCTACAGTTGGGCAGGTACTTAAAGCTCTCAGTATTTCAGATCTGGTTGATGGCACCCGTGGCGCATACGGTGGCTATTTATTGTCTCGCTCTCCTTCCGCCATCTCAGTTGCAGAAATTGTGGTTGCCATGGATGGGCCAGTTGCGATTACCGCTTGTGTGGATGGAGCAGACGACCCCTGCAATGTTCAGGCTGGATGTTTGCTTCGTGGTAGTTGGGATGCCGTGAATTCAGCAATTGAGGGTGCTCTGAAGGGTGTCTCTCTTGAAGACATGCTAGCTCCTTTATTTAGATTTTCTGTATCCAAATCCTCTGAATTGGAGGTCCGTTCATGAGTGCCACAGCAGAAACTATCGCTGATGTAGAGAAGCTAGGCGATCGTTACAAATACGGCTTCGTTACCGAAATTGAATCAGAAACTGCTCCTAAGGGTCTGTCCGAGGATGTAATCCGTTTTATTTCAGCCAAGAAGGAAGAGCCAGATTGGCTCCTAGAGTGGCGGCTGCAAGCCTATGCAAAATGGCAGAAAATGACCGAGCCCAATTGGGCTAAATTGGGTTACCCCCCGATAGATTACCAGGATTCTTACTATTACTCGGCACCAAAACAAAAAGATGCCCCCAAAAGCCTCGACGAGGTTGATCCAGAGTTACTAGAAACTTATGCAAAACTTGGTATTCCATTAAAAGAGCAGGAAATGCTTGCAGGGGTGAGAAACGTTGCCGTTGATGCAGTATTCGATAGTGTCTCGGTTGCTACTACCTTTAAAGCAAAACTAGCCGAAGCTGGTGTCATTTTTTGTTCGATATCTGAAGCGGTTCGCGAATATCCAGACCTGGTCCGTAAGTATCTCGGCTCAGTCGTGCCACAGGATGACAATTTTTTTGCCGCCTTAAATTGTGCAGTCTACACCGATGGCTCGTTTGTATATGTACCAAAGGGTGTGAAGTGTCCGATGGAACTCTCTACCTATTTTCGAATAAATGCTGAAAATACGGGGCAGTTTGAGCGCACATTAATTATAGCGGATGAGGGGTCTTACGTCAGTTACTTGGAGGGGTGTACGGCTCCGATGCGGGATGAAAATCAGCTGCATGCGGCTGTTGTCGAGCTTGTTGCGCACAAGGATGCGGAAATCAAATATTCGACTGTTCAAAATTGGTATCCGGGTGATGAAAACGGTAAAGGCGGGATTTACAATTTTGTGACGAAGAGAGCCCTCTGTCAGGGCGACCGCTCAAAGGTCATGTGGACCCAGGTAGAAACGGGATCTGCAATTACATGGAAGTATCCAAGCTGCGTTTTGCAGGGGGACGACAGCCAAGGTGAGTTCTATTCGGTTGCAATCGCGAACAACATGCAACAGGCCGATACTGGAACTAAAATGATCCATATGGGCAAACGTACGCGCTCTCGCATTATCTCCAAGGGGATTTCTGCTGGTCGCGCTCAGAATAGTTATCGTGGGCTGGTAAAAATGTTGCCTTCTGCTGACAAGGGCAGAAATTTCACCCAGTGTGACTCACTCCTTATAGGCGATAAATGCGGCGCGCATACGTTCCCATACATTGAGAGTCAAAACCGGTCAGCGCGAGTTGAGCACGAGGCAACTACGTCAAAAATTAGTGAAGACCAGTTATTTTATTGCCGGCAGCGTGGCATTGGTGAGGAAGAAGCCGTTGCGCTTGTCGTTAATGGTTTTTGTCGAGAGGTATTGCAGCAACTTCCAATGGAGTTTGCGGTTGAGGCGCAAAAGCTGGTTGGAATTAGTCTTGAAGGTTCGGTGGGTTAAAACAATGCTTGAGATCAATGATCTACGGGTAAGCGTAGAGGGCAAACAAATTCTGAAGGGCTTGAACCTATCGGTGCCAGCCGGTGAGGTTCATGCAATTATGGGCCCGAATGGAGCGGGTAAATCAACTCTAGCCTACGCTTTAGCAGGGCGAGAGGGTTACGAGCACGAAGGTGGTTCAGCAAAGCTGCTTGGGAATAGCATTATCGGGTTAGATCCAGAGGATAGGGCTGCTTTGGGCCTCTTCCTTGCATTCCAGTATCCAGTCGAAATTCCAGGCGTTGCAGGAATGACATTCTTAAAAACTGCTCTGAACTCTATGCGAGTTGCGAGAGGCCAAGAAGAATTGTCAGCGCTCGACTTTTTGAAGCTTGTTCGAGAAAGGTTGAAGAGCCTTGGAATAGATGAGGCTATGCTAAAGCGTCCGGTGAATGTTGGATTTTCTGGCGGTGAAAAAAAACGCAACGAAGTTTTACAGATGGCAATGCTTGAGCCAAAATTCTGTGTTCTCGATGAAACAGATAGTGGTCTTGATATCGACGCTCTCAAAGTTGTAGCTGATGGCGTCAATGCTCTCAGGTCTCCAGATCGCGGTATGTTAGTCATCACCCATTATCAGCGATTATTGGATTACATTAAGCCTGATCGAGTGCATGTCCTCGCTTCTGGGCAGATCGTAAAGTCTGGTGGTCCAGAATTAGCGCTTCAGCTTGAAGCAGAGGGCTACGGAGAGTTGTTAAAAGAGACTGCAGCATGAGTGCTGGTTTACAGACTTCAGGCCCAGGGGTAGATGCATTTCGCACTGCTTTTCGCCAGCCTTCAGAGGAACCTCTATGGCTATCCCAATTTAGGCTTTCTCAAACAGAACAATTTTCACACTCAGGTTTGCCAACCACGAAGGATGAAGGTTGGAAATACACTAGTTTGAGGCCTCTGGCTCGAGCAAAATATCAGATAGTTGAAGCCTGTGAGGGAGGTTCTGTATCGCCTGTCTTAAAAGGGGCTGCGCAAGCGGTATTCGTTAACGGTTATTTTAGGGCAGAGGCTTCTGATATTTCTGGTCTTGAGCAGTTTCTTGGGCCGTTCAATGGTTTCTTGAAGGAACCGTGGTTGGAAAACTTAGTCACAGACACATCCTTTAAATATCAAACGATGTATTCTCTTAATGCCGCTTCTTTTACCGATGGGTTTGCGTTGAAATTGGGGGCGGATCAACAACTCCCAAGGCCCCTTGAGCTTGTTTTTCTCTCAGTTCCCGGTGATGTGCCAGGGATGTGGCATCCACGCGCTGCTATCGACCTTGGTGCGAACGCTTCGGCTACTATCATTGAGCGCCATCTATCAGTTGGGGAGGGGGCTTATTTAGCAAATCATGCTGCCGACATCCGGGTGGGTGAAAATGCTCGGTTAGTGCATGTTAAGATACAAGACGAAGGATCCGATGGGCGACATCTTTCGATGACGCGTGTAAAAGTTGGAAAGAAATCTTTATATGATGGTTTTACTTTAACTTTAGGTGGATCTTTGAGTCGTAGTGAAACTGAGGCTTGCGTTGAAGGAGTGGGAGCTGAAGTTCGCTTAAACGGAGCATACTCTATTACCGGTAAACAGCATGCTGATCACACCAGTCGTATTAACCACTTAGCTCAAGGTACTAAATCACGCCAAGTCTATGCTGGAGCAATTGATGGGAATGGCCGCGGTGTTTTCCAGGGTCATATTGTAGTTGATCAGGCAGCACAGCAAACTGATGGCTACCAGATGAATAGAGCTCTGCTTTTATCTGATACAGCTGAAGTTGATTCTAAGCCCACTCTCGAGATTTATGCTGACGATGTAAAATGTAGTCATGGCGCAACGGCAGGCGATATTGATGAAGACCACCTGTTCTATTTAAGGGCGCGTGGTATTCCAGCACCCGCTGCTCGGAGCCTTGTTGTTCGTGGGTTTTTAGCAGATCCCATTGAAAATATTTCTGACGATGATGCGAGGGCGGCTGTTCTCGATGTGCTTGATGCTCATCTCGGATTGGAACGCTTATGATTAATTCTGAAAAGTTGTCAAAAACCAATTTTAATGTTGATGCTATTCGTGCTGATTTTCCAATTTTGCATCAACAGATGAATGGTCATGACCTCGTATTTTTAGATACAGGGGCAAGCGCTCAGAAGCCGAAGCAGGTCATTGAGGCCATGGTGAGCGTGATGCAGAGCGACTACGCTAATGTTCATAGGGGGGTGTATTCGCTATCTCAGCGGTCTACAGACCTTTTTGAAGCGTCTCGAGAGAAGGTTGCACGCTTCATAAATGCGCCAGATGAGGATTCTGTGGTATTTACCCGAGGGGCTACGGAGGCCATTAATCTGGTAGCTTTCTCGTATGGACAAAGGTTAGTCCCCGGTGATGAAATTTTAACAACAGAAATTGAACATCATTCTAATATTGTCCCTTGGCAGATGATTGCCGAACGCCAGGGAGCCAAAGTTGTTTTTGCGCCAATTACAGACGATGGCGAATTAGATATGGAGGCAGTAAGAGCCCTTATTACCAATCGGACTAAGATTGTTGCTGCGGCTCATGTTTCCAACACAATGGGTACCGTTTTACCGATAAAAGAACTAGCAAGATTAGCTCATAGGGTAGGGGCTGTGATGATCGCGGATGGTTGCCAGGCAGCTCCGCACTTACCCGTTGATGTACAAGATCTCAACGTCGATTTTTATGCTTTTTCTAGTCATAAAGTTTATGGCCCAACTGGAATTGGCGTTTTGTACGGGCGCCCTGATATTTTGATAGATATGCCTCCATATCAAGGTGGCGGCGAAATGATCGAAACAGTTGAAAAGACTGGTTCTACTTTTAAGTTGCCGCCACATCGCTTCGAGGCTGGTACCCCCGCTATCATAGAGGCCGTTGGGTTAGGTGCAGCAATTGACTATATCACGTCGGTTGGAATTGAGGCAGCTGGAGCGCATGAAACTGAGGTCTGTGCACATGCGGAAACACTTCTTCGTTCAATGCCAGAGGTTGAAATTTTAGGGCGGCCAAACTCTAAAACATCAGTTTTATCATTTAATGTTAAAGGCGCGCACGCTCATGACGTTGGTACCATTTTAGATCAACAGGGTGTTGCGATACGTGCTGGTCAGCACTGCGCTCAAACTGTAATGGATCGATTTGGTCTGCACGCGACAGCAAGGGCAAGTTTTGGGATGTACAATACCTTGGCGGAAGCTGAGGCATTAGCGAGAGCCGTCTCAAAAACAATTGAAATTTTTGGGTGAGGTCAGACTGATGAGTGACAGTATGGATAGACCATTTCCCATGTTTCATGACATGGATATGCCAGGCCTTGGAGGCGATCCTTCAGAATTTAGAGCTAACCGAGGTGCGCCTCTGCCTGAGGGACAGCCTGTCGGCAGCAGAGATGACGCTATTGCAGCCTTGAAAACAGTTTATGATCCTGAAATTCCTGTCGATATATGGGAATTGGGGCTTATTTATGAGATCGATATCGATGCAGCTACTGGTGGGGTAAATATTGAGATGACTCTCACTGCTCCTGGATGTCCAGTGGCTGGTGAAATGCCAGGTATGGTAGCAGACGCACTTGTGGCTGTTCCGGGTTTTGGTGAAATCGAAGTTACTTTAACATTCGATCCACCATGGACAGCAGAGCTTATGTCCGATGAAGCTCGGGTTGCCCTTGATTGGTTCTAGAAGGTTATAGTCGTATGAACGAACGTCCCCCAATGATTTCTCTTACTGACACTGCCGTAGCGCGTGTAAAAGAGCTTGTGTCCCAAAGTTCAGAGCCCGTTCTTGGGCTCCGAATTGGGGTGTCAGCCCGCGGTTGCTCAGGCCTATCGTACTCTGTTGAGTATGCATCTGAGGCAAAGCGCTTTGAAGAGGTGATTGAGCAGGATGGAGTTAAAGTACTAATCGATCCCGCTGCAGTCATGTTCTTAATTGGATCTGTTGTTGACTATGAGGAGAGTAAATTTACATCGGGCTTTACATTTAATAACCCTAACGCTGTGGGGGCATGTGGATGTGGAGAAAGTTTTTACGTTGAAAAAGAGCAGTTATCCGGCCAGCCTATCAAGCCTTAGAAACATAAAGAGTTAAATTATTATACAGTTCCTTGGGCCAGAGCCTCGGCTTCCTCAGGTGTGTATCCAAGTTCACCGAATATCTCTGTTTGATCTGCCGCGAGGGATGGAGCAGTTTCCGCCCTGGGTTTATTGTCGGGCTGACGAACTCCAGTGCCAATCGATTTAATGTTAAGACCGTTTGAAGTTTTGTATTGAATTACCTGACCAGTTGTTTTCAAAAACTCACTGTCAAGTGCCTGAGCAACGTTATTGACTGGCGCTGCTGGAACTGCGCCTGCAAATATTGTCATCCATTCGGCAGTTATTTTGGTCGATAATACTTCATCTAACAATTCTGTAATCAGGTCACGGTTACTCAGTCGGTCTGAAAAAGTCGCAAACCTTGAGTCGTTACTCCATTCTGGATGACCAATACAGTTGCAGAGAACGGGCCAGAATTTTTCCTTATTGCACATTAGAAAAATCCAACCATCCTGTGTCTTATATAATTGGCTAGGCACTAAATTGGGGTGTGCGGACCGTTTCTCACGTCCAATCATTTCATCGAGATTTAAATACCACGAGCCCGCATAGCAAAGGTTGGTCATAGCTACGTCGTACAAGGAGACATCGTAGTCGCCTCCTTGACCACTGGCTCTTGCCCCTAAGACTCCGGATACCAGTGCTAGCGCTGCCTGAAGGCCGGTCGAGAGATCAACAATGGATAGGCCCATACGAGATGGAGGGCCACCTTTCTCTCCAGTTACGGAAAGGTATCCACATTCTGCCTGCATTAAAAAATCGTACCCAGGCCAATCTGCCCTAGGCCCTTCACGTCCATAAGCAGATAGATGCACACATACGAGACGAGGATTTACCGTTTTTAGAGTCTCGTAGGTAAGCCCTAACTTGGCTGGGATGTCGCCACGGAGGTTATTGAAGACAGCATCTGCTGTAGCGGCTAAGCGCCGGAGTGCTTCCTGGCCAGACTCAGTTTTTAAATTAAGGCATGTAGACCGCTTGCCTCGGTTAAAAGATTGAAAAAAGAGACTGTCGCCACTTGGAAGGACTTCATTAGCATGTCTTACATGTCGTCCTACGTCACCACCATCAACAGCATTCTCAACCTTGATAACCTCCGCACCCAAGTCAGCAAGCTGCATAGTGCTATGTGGTCCGGCACCATATTGCTCTACTGCAATAATGCGAATGCCTTCCAATGGTCTGCCGGACGGTTTGCTCATATTGGGTTTCTCTCAATGAGCTGGCGAGCAATTAGAATTTTTTGTAGCTCATTTGTTCCTTCTCCAATGGTGAGGAGAGGAGCATCACGATAAAAACGCTCAACTGGGAATTCTTTTGAATACCCATAACCGCCATGAACGCGCATTGACTCCATGGAATTGGTGAGTGCGGCTTCGGTCGCAAAGAGCTTTGCCATTCCAGCTTCCATATCGCAACGTTCGCCTCTATCAAATGCTTCCGCCGCTGCACGGGTTAGGTGTCTTGCGGCTTCTACATTGGTTGCCATGTCTGCAAGCTTAATTTGGATTGCTTGATGCTGGGAAATAGGTTTACCAAAGGTCTCACGCTGTTGGCTGTACTTTACGGCTTCTTTCATAGCAGCTGATGCAACGCCTACACCGCGAGCAGCAACGTTTATGCGTCCAAGTTCAAGTCCGCCAAGCGCGTGCCGAAGGCCTAGTCCTTCCTGGCCGCCGATTAACCTATCTGAATGGATTTTGAAGTCATTGAATACTAATTCAGCGGAATCAATGCCTTTGTATCCAAGCTTTTCTAATTTTCGAGATACGCTAAATCCTTCACCTTTTTCAGCTAAAAATAAGCTTGTGCCTGCGTGTCTAGGTTGTTTCTCTGGGTCAGTTTTTACGAGAAGTGCAAAAACCGTTCCATGGATACCGTTAGAAATCCAAGTTTTTGTCCCATTAACTACGTAATGATCTCCGTCTCTTTTAGCGACCGTTCGGATTGCTTGGAGATCGGTTCCACAATTAGGTTCAGTTAGAGCTAAACCTCCACGAATTTCTCCAGTGGCGAACTTAGGAAGCCATTCGCGTTTTTGTTCTTCGGTTCCGTGACGAATAACTGCTGAAGCCATGATTAAGTGAGAATTAAAAATGCCAGACAAGGACATCCAAACTTCAGATACTGTCTCAACAATCTTGGCATAAGTTGTTGTTGGTAAACCAAGGCCACCATATTGTTGGGGTATAATTGCTCCAAAAAGGCCAAGCGCCTTCATGCCTTCAACCATGTCAACGGGGTATTCATCGGCATGTTCTAAAGCCATCGCATAAGGACGAACGTCTCTATCTAGAAACTTATTAATGGCTTCTAAGATTTGTCGCTCATCTTCTGCTGTAATTCCATTATGGGCCGGTGTGGAGCTCATTTTTAAATTTAGCCTTTCCATTCGTGCAGCAAAAAAAGGTACTTAAGGTTTAGGTTCTTTTTGTGTGAATTTATAACTTAGAATCATAGGTCTAAAAAATTCTAGAACCAGACAAAGCTTGGTTCTAAAATATTAAGCTAATGAGGAATGTCTTCTTCTTGCAAAAGAACAAGAGATTGGCGGAACGCCAGGACTGTTTCCTCTAATTCTCTTTCTGTATGCGATGCTGAAATAGTGCCTCCCGGCCAACCATTAAAATCAACACCATTTAACAACATTGCCTGTCTTAATTTTTGTACTACGCCTGGTGCGTTTCCTTTCAATTCCATAAATGGAATGGACAGGGCATTGAAATTTTCTGGTGTCACGGTTCGGTTTGCAGGGTTTGTAAAAATGTGAATGGTTGAATGTTCGCCATAAGCCGCCCAATTTAATCCGGCATATGCAATTTCTTGATTAAGCCTTTGGCGTAAACAAGAACCAAATAAATTAGCCTTTTCGCAAATACCATCTGTTTCAATTATTTTTAGAGCAGCTATCCCAGCAGCTGCAGCAACAGGGTTGGCGTTATAGGTTCCTTGGTGGCCTATCTTTTCAAAACCTTTAGACGCTGCAGCCTCAAAATCTAACAATTCAAATATATCTGCTCTGCCAGCAACGGCGCCGCCTGGTAATCCTCCTGCAACGATCTTGGCAAAGGTTGCCAGATCAGGTGTGACCCCAGCTTCTGCTTGCGCACCGCCAGGAGAAACACGAAACCCGGTAACAACCTCATCAAAAATTAAAAGTGTGTCTGCAGATTTTGTTTCATCACGTAAAAAGTTCAGGAAACCTGGTGCTACAGGCACCATTCCTGTTGAAGAACCAGTTGGTTCAAGTATCACGGCTGCGACATCACTGTTAGATAGTGCCGCTGTCACTCCAGCTTTATCGTTTGGGTCAACTAGTATGACATTTTCGGCTATCCCATTTATGACGCCTGTTGTTGGTGTTCCATCAAAATGATTGGCCTGACCTGGGGCCATATGGTCATTCCAACCATGAAAATGCGTACGGAAACGTATGATTTTGGAGCGATTGGTATAAGCTCGCGCTAAGCGAACGGCCATTAATGTCGCTTCAGTTCCAGATGATGTGAACCGTACTTTTTCAGCGCATGGAACCATGCGAATTATTTGCTCTGCCCATTCGATCTCTAACGCATGACTTGCGCCAAAATGTGTGCCTTTACCGTAAGCGTTTTGAACTGCAGCTGCCACGCTGGGATGATTGTGGCCAAGGATTAAAGCGCCATGGCCGCCAAAGTAATCAATATACTCATTGCCATCTACATCCCATTTTCTTGGTCCTTCTGCGTGTTCAATGTAAATGCCGTAAGGGTTCATGTGACGGGAATCATGAGTTATTCCGCTTGGGAATACATTCTTTGCTTTCGTAGCAAGTGCTGCTGAGCCGTGAGTCTTGCTGCGATATGCTGCCTCAATTCTTGAATTAGATAAGATTGATGTGCCCATGAAGACCTCGAACTAATCCGTTTCAACCAGATTAAGTAATTAAAAGACAATGCCAGAATATCTTAACCGAAAAACAATCGTCTTGTCAGTTTGGAAATTCGGGGGTCGGCGATGGCGGTGAGAGCTCCTCTTGGGTACTCGTAGGGGCTGGTAAAACATCTCGCAAAATACCAGGAGCAAAAGTGCTTAGGGTACTGATTGTAAATTCTGGATCTTCCAATGGGCCAAAGGCTCTGTAATTTGTTGCAAAAATTCCTTCTTCTCCTGTTCCTGTAATCATTTGGCGAAGAAGGGGAAGTTGATCAAAAAGAGGAAAGGCATCGATTGTTCGAGTGATCGCATAAGCTGGAGATATTGCTCCCTCAATTTCAAAAGTATCGTTGCGAATATCAATTTCACCTTTTGCAGAGATTGCTAACGCGCTTCCTTCAGCTCTTCCACTTTTAATTTCTAAAAGTCCCAACTTGTATGTACCGTCGAGCTCGAGGTGGTCAAAACGGATTGCGTCTCCGCCATCAATTATTGAAAGGAGAAGGGTGCCTGTTAATCCTCCAACATTTTGAAGCTCTGATAATAAACCGGTACCATCGTCTCCAATTAGCTTTCGGATTGCTGTCTTTTTGAAGTCAAATTCATCTGCTTTGAAATTTATTTTTAAATTCGCGTTTTCATTTACCTCCAGAGTAAGGAGTGCAGTGCCTGCCTCTGCGGCCGAAGTTATTCCCATGGCATCAAGCAATTGACCAAAGTTACTTGCACTGATTAGGACTGCTGGAGGATTGCTCGGCAGTGAACTTGCTTTAATGACGCCTCCTTTATAATGGGCTTCAGCATCAAGAAATTTTGGCAGTCTAGGGTCATCCAAGAAAACTATACGCACGTCCTCTATAGAAAAATTTTCTGAAACCCTCACGCGATCAAGATCAATTTCAATCGTGTGATCGCCTTCAAAGTTTTCAGGATTTTTTTCCTTTTGATCGATTTGTTTTTTCATAGAGATCACTGGGCGGTAATCGAAACTTTCCCCCCAAATTCGCGTGTGCTCTTTACCATCGGATGACGCTATAAAATTCATCTTTAGATTATGACCGAGGCCCACTAGCCGTTTAATCTCTGCAACTTTTATTGAATTATTTTCTTTTTGAAATTCAACTCGCGCTGATAAATCGAGGTCTTGCGAAGAAAGGTGAATATCTTCCAGTTTCTCAAGTTTACCATTGTTCAGCATCAAAACAGCACGGAAGTTACCAGGGACCTTGGGCTCTTTATGATAGCCAAGTTTTTCTATGGAAACTTCGGAGGGTTCGATATCCGCATCAATTTTAATCTCTATATGATCATCTTTTGTAGAAGTGACATTAAAATTTGTGGGACTTGGACCTTTAACCATATCTTTTAAAATGGATGCTTCAACGCTTAGGGCACTCCTAACTTTTTCGTCGAGTAACCAAGTGCCATTGAAAAGACTTTTCTGATTTTTTGAGTCAAAAGGTATAAAGCCGTCAAACTTGATTGGGGCTTCTAATAGTTGGCCGTTCCCCGCTAGTCGTAAGTCATCCTGATTTACTGAAATATTTAATATTTCAGCAGTTAAATCCCAACCGTTTATGCTTCTAGGAAAAAGACCATTCGACACCTCACCATCAGCAGAAATCACGACATCACTTAAGGTGAGGTCCTTTTTTAACGGGAATGAAATTTTAAGTTCGCCCTTTACCAAGCCATCGGTTTCTTCGGCTTTAACCCCTAGCCAACTTGCATATCGAAGAGGATCCGCTTCCAGAACTTGTAATAAATCTGGTACGGGGCCAGCAATATTGCCAACTATCGACAATGCATTGTGCGCACTTCCGAGTTCAGTGAATTTAAGGTCTATGTTATCGGAGGTCTGTTTGCTGCTCGTGGCTGCATTTACCTTAATCTCTAACATATCACCTTCGAAATAACCGGTGCCACTCACTTCTGTAGCTACCGGCATCGGCTTCCAATAACGTACGGTGAGGCCTTCTGCCGAAAAACTGCCTGACACCTTTGCGGGCTCGTTGTTTGTTTTACTGATACTGAAATTGCCGTTCGTAACTTGGCCTAAAGACAGATTTTCTTTAACCCAGAGACG
>VMCJ01000172.1 GCA_008081395.1 Rhodospirillales bacterium
AGCTACGTTGGTCACGGCATTGCGTTACTCTTTCTAGGCGCATCGGCTGTATTAGCTGGAGCTGTTGCGGGAGTTGATCATCATTCGGCTTTGGTGGTTTTTGCGGCAGTCTTAGGCGGGTACATGGCCCTCAATATTGGGGCTAATGATGTAGCTAACAATGTTGGGCCCGCCGTTGGTTCTCGTGCCATGACATTAATGATGGCTTTGGTAATTGCTGCAGTATTCGAGAGTGCCGGAGCGCTTATTGCTGGTGGTGACGTTGTCTCCACGATTTCAAAGGGGATTATCGATCCAGCCCAGGTTAAAGATAGCCAAACTTTTATTAATGCTATGATGGCGGCTTTAATTGCAGCAGCAGTCTGGGTTAATCTAGCGACCGTATTGAATGCTCCTGTTTCAACTACTCACTCTGTTGTTGGGGGGGTGATGGGTGCAGGTGTAGCGGCAGTTGGCTTTTCCCTAGTTAATTGGCAGACGCTAGGAGCTATAGCTGCAAGTTGGGTAATTTCACCATTTTTAGGTGGAGTTATTGCAGCGCTTTTTCTCGCTTTTATTAAGCTTAATATCATTTACACAGAAGATAAGATTGCATCAGCCAGACGATGGATCCCTCTGCTTATTGCAATAATGGCAGGGTGTTTTGCTAGCTATTTGACGCTCAAGGGTTTGAAACGCGTCTGGAAAGCAGATGCTGCGACAGTCGCTTTGATAGGATTTAGTGTCTTTGCCTTGGTGTGGGCAGTCAGTCATCCTTTAATCCGCCGTCAATCCGAGGGCATGGAAAATAGAAATCGTTCTCTACGTAAGCTTTTTCAAATCCCTTTAATCTGTTCTGCTGCATTGCTCTCATTTGCTCATGGGGCAAATGATGTTGCCAACGCCATTGGTCCGCTCGCTGCTATTTTAAGTGCAGTTGAGAGTGGTGCCATCTCAGCAAAGGCTACAGTCCCTATTTGGGTAATGATAATAGGCGCGTTTGGAATTAGTCTGGGCCTGTTCATTTATGGGCCGAAGTTAATACGCATGGTCGGCGCACAAATTACCAAAATGAATCCGATGCGAGCTTATTGTGTAGCTCTTTCGGCAGCCATAACGGTGATCGTAGCTTCCTGGCTAGGCTTACCTGTCAGCTCGACTCACATCGCAGTGGGTGCAGTGTTTGGAGTGGGCTTTTTCCGAGAACAGTTCACTAAGCGCTCTAAGCGCCGGCGCCAGATGATTAAACGTCGTGGCTTAGAGGCAGACAATGAAGATACTGAGTCTCCATCTCCAGATGTAGTCCAGCACAGGAGACTGGTGCGTCGAGCTCACTTTATGACCATTGTTGTAGCGTGGGTGATCACGGTTCCTGCTTCAGCAATTCTTGCTGCTGTTGCCTACTATGCCATAT
Organism: Rhodospirillales bacterium; assembly: GCA_008081395.1. Taxonomy (GTDB): domain Bacteria; phylum Pseudomonadota; class Alphaproteobacteria; order Bin95; family Bin95; genus VMCJ01. The sequence continues at coordinate 1,394 of VMCJ01000172.1, forward strand.
CAATAATTTGACGCGTGTAGGCGCTATCAGCCTTTAGCCTGTAACACCTTGAATCTAGCCTGAGCATCCTCGGGCCATTCTTCACGTGGATTGTAATACTCTTCAAAACTTCGTGCATTTTCAGGCACGCGGACCCACGAGGCTTTACTAGAGGTATAAATATGCACGTCAGGTTCAATATCCGTGTCCTGCAAGGTGCCAACACGAACAAACGCGATCGCGTGACCGGCCGCCCCATAATGGCTCCAAAGAGCGGTTTTACACCTTGAGCACCGGCAAATATTTTGTCCCTTGCCGCTCGCTGTGGAGACCTCAAAGTTTTCCGTATCACCCTGTGTTAATTTTATTGCAGATGACTCCACCATGGCATTCAAGGCGAAGGCGGACCCTGTCTGGCGCTGGCAGTATGTGCAATGGCAGCAATGCACGAAAAGAGAACTATTCAGCACTTCGAAATGGCAGTCGCCGCAAGCACATAACCCGGAACCAAGTATTCGTTTCATTAATCGAGCCCTGCATCGAATTTGGGTGGTTTTGGAAATCCAAAGGGTGGAGGGGACCCTGCTGCAGCTCTTTTACCACACCAGGATGTTAGGTCTGTCTCATGACGTATGCGATCGCCTGTTCGCCATTTTAGTCCATTTGTAAGTTTGAAGGCCAACGCATCAGACATTTCGGCATTTTTATAGCGTTGAAGTATAACGCCTTTTCCTCTTCCCATTTCGGGTAATTCATCCAAGGGGAAAATGAGAAGACGACGATTCTCTCCCACTACGGCAATGCTGTCTGAATCTTTGGGTACTATCCGCATCAGGGCCGCTTTGGAGGGAGGAGTAACATTAAGAACCATACGACCAGCTCGAGTTTGAGCTGTGAGTGATTCTACGGGTGCAAGGAATCCGCGCCCATCTGAGGATGCCACTAAAACACGCCCATCCTGTGGAGCTGGAATCAACTCCACTATTTCGGCGTCTGCAGCAATATCTGCCTGGAGGCGTATTGGTTCTCCAGATCCGCGGCCACCAGGCAATTTGGAGGCATCAAGCGTAAAGACACGACCATCGGATGCTAGCGCTAGGATGCGGTCGGTTGTCTGCGCATAAAAACGGAAGCGTTCTGAATCTCCCTCGCGATACTTAAGTTCTGTTTCTGGTTCCAAGTGACCCTTCATTGCACGAAGCCAGCCTTCGGTGGAGCAAACTACGGTGATCGGTTCTTTTTCAATATCTGCTGCACGTGGAATATCAATTTCTGCGGGTGGACCTTGGATAGACGTTCGACGACGGCCAAGGGCCGTATCCTTTCCAAAGGTTTTCCGCATATCACGGATCTCGGCGCCAACCTTTCGCCACTGCTTATCAGTATCTCCAACTAGATCCTGTAATCCGCTCTGCTCTTCTTCTAAGTCTGCAATTTCTTTTTTGATTTCCAACTCCTCCAATTTTCGGAGGCTGCGGAGACGCATATTTAAGATTGAGTCTGCTTGGAGTTCTGAAAGATTAAACGTCTCAATTAATTTGGACTTTGGATCGTCTTCCTCTCGTACTATTCGGATTACCTCATCTAAATTGAGGTAAACAACCATATACCCCTTTAATATTTCAAGCCGGCGGGCAATCGCGTTAAGCCGATGTTGACTTCGGCGGAGGAGCACCTCTCGGCGGTGTGTTAGAAAAATTTCCAAAAGTTCCCTGAGGTCCATGACCCTAGGGCTACCTTCTCCATCTAGCGCGTTCAGATTTATAGAAATCCGAGTTTCAAATTCAGTTAGCTTAAAAAGCTGCTCCATCATCTGTCTTGGATCAACCGATCTGCTTTTTGGCGTCAGGACAATGCGAACATCTTCCGCAGACTCATCTTGAATGTCCCCAAGAAGAAATACTTTTTTCTCTTCCAATAATTGAGCAGTTTTCTCTATCAGACGACTTTTGGATACTTGGTAGGGTATTTCTGTGACCACTATTTGCCATTGGCCACGTGGTAGATCTTCTTTTTCCCATCTTGCGCGTAAGCGCACCGCACCGCGCCCAGTTCTATACGCTTCGCGAACAACCTCTGGTGATTCACACAAAATACCACCTGTTGGGAAGTCAGGCCCTGGTACTAGGTCCAGTATTTCGTCAAGGGAAGTTGTGCGACGTTTTACTAGAAGCAAGAGAGCTTCGCAGAGTTCGTCTACATTGTGAGGTGGGATGTTTGTGGCCATGCCAACGGCAATGCCCTGGGCGCCATTTGCTAAAAGATTTGGAAATGCGGAAGGAAGGACAATTGGCTCCTTTCCTTCACCATCATAGGTCTCCCGAAAATCAATAGCATCTTCTTCGATGCCAGATAAAAGTGCTTCGGCAACAGCAGTTAGGCGTGCCTCGGTGTATCGCATTGCTGCGGGGTTATCGCCATCGATATTTCCGAAATTACCCTGCCCATCAACAAGTGGGTATCGAACGGCAAAATCTTGAGCAAGTCTTGCCATTGCATCATATATAGCTTGATCTCCGTGGGGGTGATACTTTCCCATGACATCCCCAACAACACGGGCGCATTTTTTAAAAGCAGCAGCAGGATTTAAGCCCAATTCGCGCATCGCATATACAAGACGACGATGAACTGGCTTGAGGCCGTCACGGGCATCAGGCAAAGATCGTGATGTGATTGTCGAGAGTGCATAAGCTAGGTATCGCTCGGATAGAGCTCTTGAAAAAGGCTCTAGTATTACTGAGCCTTTATCATCTTCTTGGGGAGGTATTAAATCGTTCATTAATTTTCTATAGCAGATTCGGTGAAAAGGTCTTGCAGTCTTCTTCGAGCCCTTGGGATATCACGGTTAAGCGAGCCCAAAACATCACGGGCTAAAAAATGTGCCGTCAATTTAAGGCCCGAGGCGATATCCTCGTCATTAATGCTTATCCCTCCAACAAGAAATCTTGGCAAAATCAATAATCGCTCCTTGTATGGTGCTCCCGCACTGTAAGAGACCGCTCGACCCGTTCGTGGCGATACGTAAGCTAGATTTTCGGTTTCCCCAGTTGCAGCACATTTTTCAAGATCTAACGCAAATCCAAGTTCTGCTAAAACTCCAACTTCCCAGCGAACGTAAAGTGCTGGCCATGCCTCAAGGTTGAAGGCAGAGAGCAGCGCTTCGGTTGCTGCAGCAACTCCTGGTTGAGCTTCCCGTTCCGCCAATGCTGCTTCTATGACTGCAGCAGTTGAAGAGATGGCAGCAAGGCGCCTGCGGTCTTCTAGCCAGTAACTAGAATGGTCGCGAAGCGGTTCTATAGTCCAATTTCCTAGCTGGTCATCTAGACGAGCGCGCCACACAAATTCACCTTCAACACCAGGTTGTAGCACAAACCCATCGCGACGTTTACGGCCGCTCCATCGGACTAGTCCCGCATGCAGTCCATGCTCTCGCGTGATGGCTTTGACTAAGAGACCATCTTCGCCAAAAGGGCGGGCCGAAAGTATAACGCCATGATCTCTCCATTCGATCATCTAATCACTCAGCGTTGTAATCGAGAGCCCAGGGTGCGTATCTTTCCGGATCTTCAGTCCAATTTGCTCGGACCTTAACGAAAAGGAAAAGGTGTGCCTTGCGGTCGGTGGCTTCTTGAAGTTCTGCTTGTGCTGCTTCGCGAATTCTACGAATTCGTTCCCCTGATTTCCCTAGAACAATTGCACGCTGACTAGCGCGTTCCACATAGATAGTTTGCTCAACACGAACTTCTCCGTTTTGAAACTCCTTCCACTCCTCCGTCTCCACAGTGAGTGCGTAAGGGACTTCTTGCCCAAGCTGGCGAAATGCTTGTTCGCGGGTTATTTCCGCAGCAAATAACCTGTCTTGCATATCAGAAAGTTGGTCTTCAGGGAAAAGCCAAGGACCTTTAGGCGCGGTCTTAGCCAGCTCTACGGCAAGATCATCTACTCCATCACCCATCAAGGCTGAGACCATAAATGTGTGATTAAAATCTGCCATTTCATTTAATCTTTGAGCTAAACCAAGAAGTTTCTGTCTTTTAATTTGATCAACTTTATTCAGAACAAGAATGCGTGTTGTTTTCTGTGTTTGGAGTTTTTCTAAAAGGCCTTCCAGACCCTTGGGATTATCCCTTGATGCGTCATAGACTAGACAAATAGCATCTGCGCCGTCGGCACCTGACCAGGCAGCATGGACCATTGCTCGATCTAAGCGTCTGCGAGGAGAAAAAATACCGGGGGTATCGACAAAAACTAGCTGTGTTTCACCTTGCATTCGCACGCCCATAACGCGCGTTCGTGTGGTTTGAGCCTTAGCTGAGACGATTGAAACTTTTGCGCCGACAAGTTGGTTTACCAAAGTTGATTTGCCAGCGTTTGGTGCTCCAACTAATGCAACTAAGCTTGCTCTAGTTTCATTCTGAAGTTTTTTGGATTCTTCAATCATTGGTTTGTTGATATGCCAATAGAAGCCAACATTTTTTCTGCGGCTGCCTGCTCTGCCAATCGTTTAGATCGTCCTCGTCCTGCTAGAGTTGGGTAACCTTCTATATAAACTTCTACGAAGAATGTGGGTTGATGCGCTGAGCCTTCTGTATTGACGATGCTGTATTTTGGAAGTTCTAAACTGTGGGCTTGAGCCCACTCCTGAAGGGTCGTTTTGGGATCTTTTGTTACTAGATCAACGGTATCTAGCATCTCCTTCCAACATTCACGGACAAATTTGCTGGCTGGGTTATATCCGCCGTCAAGAAAGATTGCACCAATCAATGCTTCTACGCCATCGGCTATTGCGGTTTCTTTCTGCCGCGCAAACGCATTTCCATCACCTAGTGCAAGTTGTATGGCCGAACTAAGGTTAATCTTCTTGCCAATACGGACTAAAGCTTCTTTTCTTACTAGTGCCGTATGACGTTTAGAGAGCTCTCCTTCAGGTGCATTTGGAAAAATGTCGAGCAGTAGACTAGCTATTGCTAAGCCCAAAACTCGGTCTCCTAAAAATTCAAGACGTTCAAAACCACCTGCCGCTAAGTCGGCCGTCCGACTACCCGGCGTACTGGGATGGATAAGTGCACTTTCAAGCAATGCCTCGTTTTGAAACTTATATTGGATTTTACCCTGTAACTTGGATTTTGGGTTCATGGCAGACATGGATTTTTAGGGGCCAATAGTGGTTAGCATTCGCTCCCAGCGAATTCCAGCATCAAAGTCCATCCAGTTTTCGCTGCGCCAATCTATTGATAAGAACATAATATCAGCTCGGCCAACAAGATTTTCTGCAGGTACAAAAGATACATCAGCTCGGCTGTCGTTTGAGTTATCTCTGTTGTCGCCCATCATGAAATAATGACCAGGTGGAACTTTATAAATAGGCGTATTATCGAAACGTAAATTGTCTCCAAGTTCTAAGATCTTATGTTCTACTCCATTCGGAAGGGTCTCTATAAATTGTCGATAAGTGATCCCTTCTCGCTGGCTGGGCGTAAATTCCCCATCGGATCGTCTTGGAACTTTCACTCCATTTATATACAGCCTACCGATTTTCATCTGAATAGTATCACCCGGTAAGCCTACCACACGTTTGATGTAATCAGTACGTGTGGTGGATTTTTGTCCCCCCCGCCAAGCTTCTTTAATTACTTTAAAGACAGCGACATCGCCGCGATCTGGTCCGCTTTCTGGGATCCGGCCACTATAAATATTTGGACTAAATGGAAAAGAATGTTTGCTGTATCCATAAGTCCATTTTGAAACAAACAAATGATCGCCAATCAATAATGTCGGCTGCATAGACCCGGATGGAATGCTGAAGGGCTCATATGCTAGTGATCGAAAAGTACCAGCTAAGAGCAAAGCCCAGAAGATGGCGCGAAAATAGTCCCAAATTCCATCCTTTTTTTTGCTCATGCTTTGCAGTCTCACGGGTTAAAATTCTTTAAACGTCCAGCCGCTGGCGGACTTCACCGATCACGTTGAAAAACATTTCTCTAGTCAGCCGTCCAGTGTTGGTGTTGTAGCGTGAGCAGTGATAGCTGTCAGTAATCGTTATGTCTCCAAGACGATGCGCCGCGCCATGCGCGAAAGATGCCTGCTTTAAACTAATGCCAAGTGCGCGGAGTACTGCTTCATGCGCAATTCTACCCAGTGCTAAAATTTGGCGGAGATTTGGCATTGCCTGAATTTCTGAGATGAGAAATGGCCTACAAGTTTTTGCTTCATCGGTTGTTGGTTTATTTTTTGGCGGCAAGCACCGAACTGCATTTGCGATACGGCAATCGACGAGCTTTAAGCTGTCATTGGCATGTTTTTCATATGTTCCTTCAGCAAAGCCAAAATGGCTCAGGCCTTCATACAAAAGGTCTCCTGCGTAATCCCCAGTAAATGGTCTGCCTGTTCGGTTTGCCCCGTTCATCCCTGGTGCAAGCCCAACGACTAAAAGTCGAGAATTTAACTCCCCAAATGAAGAAACCGGGCCATTATGCCAGTGAGGCTCGGAAACTCTGAGGTCTTCACGAAGAGCAACAAGCCTTGGGCAAAAAGCACAATTGTGCGAGGGCCCTTGCCAAATGTTGGCTTCAGTCAACCTCGTCATCATCTAAATATCCAGCGTCACGAAAGTCTCCTGGGCCGCGTAATGGCTGATCATCAACTTCTGGTCGATCAAATTTTTCTTCCCGACGCGGTGCTGCGCGAGTTGCTTCGCCCCGATCTGGTACGCGTCGTTCAATCCGAGGAGCGATGTCTAGAAGGTCAATATATTCGTCTGCTTGTCTTCTTAATTCATCAGCAATCATAGGTGGATTGGTTCTAACCGTGCTTACGACTGTTACTCGGACTCCTTTTTGTTGAATGGCTTCTATTAGACGACGAAAATCACCATTGCCGCTCATCAAAATCACGTGATCAAGATTTTCCGAAAGACTCAATGCGTCGACCGTAATTTCAACGTCCATGTTCCCACGTATTCTTCGACGGCCAGAAGCATCAACAAATTCTTTCGCCGATTTAGAAATTAGCGTGTAACCGTTATAATCTAGCCAGTCAGCGAGAGGACGAACTGGAGAGTACTCCTGATCCTCTGCAATCGCAGTGTAGTAATATGCTCGGACCAACCAGCTCCCGCCCCCAAAGAAATCAAGTAATCTTCTATAATCAATATCAAAACCTAGGTGTTTTGCGGCTGAGAAAAGGTTGGCGCCATCAATAAAAATACCTCTACGGACACTTTGCATTATCGATATACCTTTGTTCTAAAATAATTTTTAAAATTTTGAATTTGAAATAAATTTTATGATTTGAACGGTGAATACTCCTCTCACAGATGGGGAGGATTAAAGTTCTTTTCAATTCTTACAGAATACATTGATTTTTTACGCTTAAAAGGTATAACACCTGGCTGATCGAAGGAAAGGAAATAATCATGGCTCGAGTCACTGTGGAAGATTGCGTAGAGCGCGTCCCCAATAGGTTCGATTTGGTAGTTCTTGCTGGCCAACGAGCTCGTGATATTTCGTCTGGTAGTGAACTTCTCGTAGATCGCGACAATGACAAGAACCCAGTTGTAGCACTGCGAGAAATTGCTGAAGACCAGCTTTCAACCGAAGAACTCTTTGAGTCAGTAGTTCAAGGGCGTCAAAAGGTTGCTCCAGTTGAAGAAATAGATGAATTAGACGAAGCTGCGATGTCAATGAGCAGTGGTGAAACAGATGATGATGACCTTGATCTCGCGGCTCTGGCCCAGGAAGTTGCCGCACAGGGTGCTCCCGAGCCTGTTAATCGTGACCGTCTAGCCGAGAGATATGATGCCGGAGAAGATCCAAAGATCTAATGCCGCACGTCCTCCTGGAGGAGCTAGAGAGTAACCCAGAATGATCCGGCAATTTGAGCTGGTTGAAAAAGTTAGGGACTACGATCCGGCTGTCAATGAAGTCGGAATTAACAAAGCTTACATTTTTGCTATGCAGAAGCATGGTTCGCAGCGACGTGCTTCCGGTGATCCGTACTTTTCGCACCCGCTGGAAGTAGCATGGCTTCTTGCAGATATGCGATTGGACTCTGGTTCAATCATTACGGCCTTATTGCACGATACCGTCGAAGATACTGATGCCAGCCTCACTGATATAAAACGTTTATTTGGTGAAGACATCGCGCGGTTAGTGGATGGTGTTACGAAACTAAACAAGATTGAGATCCAGTCGGATCGAACAAAACAAGCTGAGAATTTTCGGAAGCTTGTTCTAGCGATGTCTGAAGACATCCGTGTCTTGTTAGTGAAGCTCGCTGACCGTCTTCACAATATGCGCACCCTGGGTTTCGTGAAATCAGAGGTTAGTCGTAGGCGTAGTGCTGCCGAAACTATGGACATATATGCGCCCTTGGCGGAGCGTATTGGAATGCAACCTTGGCGGGATGAACTCGTCGACCTCGCCTTTGCAGAATTAAACCCTGATGCTCGTAATTCTATCATTACTAGACTTGAATTACTGCGTTCAAATGGCCGTGATCTGAGCGAAAAAGTAATTGTTGCACTTCACAAAACACTATCAGAGAGTGCACTTAATGCTGAAGTCTCAGGTCGCGAAAAGGCTGCATATTCCATATGGACGAAGATGCAGAGAAAGGCGGCTCCTTTTGAAGCGCTAACAGATATTATGGCGTTTCGCGTCATAGTTGGTAGCGTCGAGGAATGTTATAGGGCACTCGGTGCGATCCATGGCGCCTATCAAGTACTGCCAGGTCGCTTTAAGGACTATATTTCAACTCCAAAACCAAATGGATATCAGTCTCTTCATACTGGAGTAATAGGACCTGAAAGGATGCGGATTGAGGTTCAAATTCGCACCCGCGAGATGCACGAAATTGCTGAATATGGGCTGGCCTCGCACTGGCGTTATAAGCAGGGTGACGCAGTCCATGATGGAAAGCAGTTTGCTTGGATCCGCAGTTTACTTGATATTTTAGATGAAGCTGGCGGTGCTGAAGAATTTTTGGAACATACCAAGCTTGAGATGTTTCAAGATCAGGTTTTTTGTTTTACGCCCAAAGGTGATCTGATTGGGCTTCCTAATGGCGCAACTGTTGTTGATTTTGCTTATGCGGTTCATTCAGAAGTTGGGGACCATTGTGTTGGTGCACGCATTAATGGACGTATAGCACCAGTTCGTTCAAAGTTATCCAATGGTGATGAAGTAGAAGTTTTAACTTCTAAAAATAAGACCCCATCTCCAGAATGGGGACAGTTTGTTGCAACCGGCCGAGCCAAGGCTCGTATCCGTCGACTTATTCGCCTAGAACAACGTGATCAATACATCTCACTAGGCCGTGAGGTTGCGAAGGCAGCGGCGGCTGAGGCAGGACAAAATTTTTCAGAGCGTATGTTACGCCCGGTATTGAAGAAATTTAAATTAGAAACACATGACGATTTGTTTGCTGCACTGGGCGAGGGTTTATTTACTGAAGCAGAATTAATAAGTGTTTTAGCCCCCAAAGCCGCACCATCTATAACCAAGGTGGGAGAAGATAGGCAAGCTGGGAAAAGCGCCGCCAGCCAAGAAAATACGAATGTTAAAGCGCTTCCGCTGAAAGGCCTAATCCCTGGTATGGCCGTTCATTACGCGCGATGCTGTCATCCTCTTCCAGGCGACCAAATCATAGGTATCGTAACTTCTGGTAAAGGAGTGACGGTCCATGTTTCTGACTGCGCAACTTTAGAAGCTTTCAGCCATACCCCAGAAAGATGGCTTGATGTTGATTGGGAAGAAAAATCACTCGAGCGCAGAGTAGGTCGGGTCCGTATTACGCTCCAGAACTCGCCAGGTGCTCTTGGAGCTGTGTCTAATACAATCGGCCGCCAAGGTGGCAATATTTCAAATCTGAGGTTTTCTAGCCGAGCAGAGGATTTTTTTGAGCTTATAGTTGATATTGAGGTTGATAGTCTGGATCATCTTGCCATCATCATTGCTGCACTTCGCGCAGATAGCGTAATCACAACCATTGAGAGAGAAGGCGCCTAAGTAAAGTAATGTTTGGACGTCAGAAGCCTCGCTCAAGTTTTGCAATTTTAAAGTCATGGTTATGGCCCAGTAGTGGTCTGCAACGTGGGGCTAAGTACATACTGCGCCGTCTGCAGCGCATGCGGGGTTCACCTCACGCACTAGCAAGTGGTTTTGCATTTGGTGCGGCAGTTAGCTTTCTTCCTGTTCCAGGGTTGCATTTCATTATTGCAGCAATTCTATCAGCTGGCTTGAGGGTAAGTATTATCGCTTCCGCTATCGGGACTATAGTCGGGAACCCATGGACATTTCCGTTTATCTGGATATCCAGTTTCCGTCTTGGTCGTATGCTAGGCTTTGGAGAGCAAGGCGACGTCACCGAAAAATCATTGTCTCAGCTTCTCCAAGGCGTAGCTTCCGATGTCTGGAGAGGTGATTTTCAGCAGGCTGCACGCGATAGTCTGCCAGTATTTGAGCCAATGTTAATTGGTGGCTTAATTATGGGATTGGTTGCCTGGATCGTATTTTATTTTGGCCTTCGTCGGATTATTCAAGCCTATCAAAGCTCCCGCCAAAACCGAATTCAGGCAAAGAAGATAGCCCGTGAAACAAGCCTGCACTCAGTAGAAAAGGGTTAGCATGCCATCAAAACAACTTAGGTTAGGTCTTAATATTGACCATGTTGCTACAGTAAGAAATGCCCGAGGAGGCGATCACCCTGCTCCTCTTAGAGCTGCTTTGTTGGCTAAGGCAGCGGGGGTTGATGGAATCACAGCACACTTGCGTGAGGATCGTAGGCACATACGTGATCTGGATTTGCCACTTCTCAAGAACGAAGTCGATCTTCCACTGAATTTAGAGATCGCTCCTACAGAGGAGATGGTCCAAATAGCAGTCCAACATAAACCCCATGCCGTTTGTCTGGTTCCTGAAAAACGGGAAGAGGTAACAACTGAAGGCGGTCTAGACGTTGCTGGTTTAAAGGATCGTTTACAGCCATTAGTCAAAGAACTGATGTCCGCAGGTTGCAGGGTTTCACTGTTTATTGAGGCAGATATAGTTCAACTTAAAGCAGCTGCAAATCTCGGTGTTCCTGTGGTCGAACTGCATACTGGGCGTTATTGCGAAGCTAGTGGTGCAAGTCGTTCTATAGAATTGGATCGTATTAGCGCTGCTGCAAAAGATGCTAAATTTCTGGGCCTTGAGTGCCATGCTGGGCACGGCCTGGCCTTTGATAGTGTCAAGCCGATAGCTGCTATTCCCGAAATTGTAGAGCTGAATATTGGGCACTTCCTAGTTGGAGAGGCCATTTTTATGGGCTTAAAGGAGGCAATAGGGGAAATGCGCCGTCTTATGGATGAAGCGGTGGGGAATTAATGATTTTAGGTATAGGCAATGATCTCATTGACATAACTCGAATAGAGGCAACATTAAATCGTTTCGGCGACCGCTTTGTAGATCGCATTTTTACCGAAATTGAGAGGGAAAAGTCTGATAGACGGGCGGCCCGGGCAGCGTCTTACGCTAAGCGGTTTGCGGCAAAGGAAGCCTGTTCAAAGGCTCTTGGAACAGGACTTCGCAAAGGCGTGTTTTGGCGAGACATGGGTGTCATTAATCTGCCAGGAGGAAAACCCACTATGCGACTTACTGGGGGGGCAGCGGCTCGTCTGGCTCAATTAACGCCCGATGGTATGGAGGCTGTCATTGACCTCACCATAACTGATGAACCTCCTCTTGCCGAAGCGTTTGTTATTATTTCGGCGCGTCCAATTTTGGCCACTCTTTAATTTTCGATTCCTGTTCAGAAGGCAAAAGCGCTTTAAACTTTAAAATTCAACGCGCTGCATTCAACAGTTTACCTAGCCAATCATGGCTTCAATTAGGTATGGACCATCGTGTGCTAGGGCATTTGCAAATGCCGTCTCAAAGTCGTCAGGTGTGGAGGCCCGCTCTCCTTCGACACCAAAGCCTTTGGCTAGTGAAACGCAGTCAAGCTGGGGATCGTTGAAGTCCATTCCAATTGGGTTGTCATTATCGTGGAAGGATTTAAGTCTCTGTTTTAGAACAGTATATCCTTGGTTATTGCAGATAATGAAAATAGTCTGCTGTTTAAGGTTAGCAGCTGTCCAAAGAGCCTGGATAGCATACATAGCACTGCCATCGCCGATTACAGCAACAACTTGACGATTTGGTTGTGCAGCTTGGACACCAACAGAGGCAGCAATACCCCAGCCTATGCCGCCTGACGAGTTGCCAAAATAGCTGTAACGATCTGTGTACGGGAGAAAATCATTAATTGACCCGGTGGTCGTGATTCCTTCATCCACCACTATAGCGTTTTTAGGTAGTAACTCGGACAGTCTCATCATTAGCCAGTCGGGTTTCAATTTGCCCGTTTCCCTCAGAGGCAGAGTAGCTTGTACCTTTGAGGCTTTTTTAGCTGCCCAATTTTGGGTTTTGATCTTTTCTAGGCGGTCATGTGATTTTGCTGCCAACTCAGCCCCGCCCTTTTCTTTTAAAAAAGGGATTAAAGCATTTAAGGTCTCTTTGACATCAGCTCGAATTGCTAATTCACAAGCATAATTTTTTGCGATTTCCCAATCACGTTGGCCAATTTGGATGACACGCATCCCTGGTGGCATTGGGTCTACTTCACTGTAGACAGACATTTTTAGGGCGTCTGATCCGATACATATCATCAGATCATGCGGTTCAAGGCGTTCCCGAACAACGGGCTGAAAACGAGTAATGGCACCCATGTAAGCAGGATGGTCGGACGGAAAATGTGCCCCGTCTATTATTGTTTGTTGCCAAACAGGGGCCCCTAATACTGTTGCAAATTCTGAGGCGCAATCAAACGCATCACTTCGTACTATTTCATGACCTGCAATTATAACTGGGTTTTTAGCTCCGATAAGCTTTTCCGCCAGAGAGGAAAGGGTGTCGTCGTTTGGGCGAACTGCCACGTCTATGCGGGTTGCCTCGCCAAGATCAACAGCGCCCTTCATATTTAAAATGTCACCAGGCAGAGATATGAATACTGGCCCAGTTGGAGGGGTCATTGCTACTTTGGCAGCTCTGTGGAGTACACGTGGGAGGTCTTCAAGCCTTGATACCTCTGTTGCCCATTTTACTTGCGATTGAGCGATCGGAACGAGAGGATCATACAGGAGAGGTTCCGTTAGGCCGTGGCCCTGTTCTTGTTGCCCCGCGGTAACAATCATAGGAATACCAGCTATTTTAGCAGAATAAATAGCCCCCATAGCGTTACCAAGCCCTGGCGCTACATGAACATTACAAGCAACGAGTTCTCCGGAAGCTCGTCCAAAGCCATCAGCGATGCCAATTACAACGCTTTCTTGCATTGCAAGCACATACCCCATCTCTGGGTAATTAGAGAGGGCATGCATTATTGGCAATTCCGTGGTGCCGGGATTGCCGAACATACGTGATACACCCTCTCCAAGCAGGCAAGCGATAAAGGCATCACGACCAAAGGTCATATTCGTGTTTGAAGCATCGTTCATCTTGCTAGAGCGTCCCATTTTATATGATTTGACGTATCGGAATCTGCCAGGAAGGATAACGATGATTAGAGTAGTTGGGAATTGATTGGGAGAGTGAATTGGAAGGTTTTGTAGAAAGCCCTCAATTTCTATCACCTATTCAGGGTCCAGAAGCTTGGATTGGTTCTGATATGGCGTTGACGCCATCACAATGGTGCCACCAGTGGACCTCTGAAGAGATTGATGAAATTCTTAGTGCAATCGAATTGGTCAGTCGACGTGGCTTAGATTTATTGGAAATAACAAGGGCAGATTTTCCTCTGCCGACTGTTTCAGCAAGAATATCTTATATGCGTCGTTACCTATTAGAAGGCCCAGGATTTTATCTGTTTCGGGGTTTTTCATTGGATGACTTATCGTTAAAAGAGGCTGCGATAGCTTTTTGGGGTATTGGCTTGTACCTAGGCCGTCCATGTTCTCAGAACGGAAAGGGCCACTTACTTGGGCATGTTAAAAACCTTGGTTTGAATTATGACGATCCTCTGGCTCGAGGATACCAAACTTCGGCGCGGCTTCCATACCACACTGACTCTAGTGATGGAGTTGGACTTCTCTGTTGGCGTCCAGCCAAATCGGGAGGAATGTCATCCATAGTCAGGGCAACAACCGTTTATAATGA
>VMCJ01000101.1 GCA_008081395.1 Rhodospirillales bacterium
GTTATCCCGCTCATAGATGGAAACACTACTTATAATCTTCTTTTTTTATATTTATTGCCACCTCTATCGTCTGATCCAAACACGATATCTGCTTCTACGCATATCTTTGGCCCTCTCCGTTATGGTGACCTTTTCTCAAGCCTGATGAGGGGAATTGAATAAATAACGCCATTTTCGGAATGAATGGATCAAAGATATCGGTAGGATGAAATTTGATTTTTTAGGTGCTTGCGCATTTTGCTGCGACGGTTGAAGCTATAGTCAAAAGTTTTTCTGAGGCGAACAGATATTTGTGCCGTCTTTTGGAGTTCAAATGCCTACAATAAGTGAAACCACTAAAATACCTGCGCCGATGGAACAGGTATGGCCGCTGCTTCGCGATCCCGCTGTCGTAGCGTCCTGTATCCCTGGTGCTGAATTGTCGCCTGGCAGTAAGGAAGGGATGTGGAAGGGCGCAATAAAGGTAAAATTCGGTCCAACTGTTGCGTCATTTAAGGGCGAAGCATCCCTTGAATACGATGACGCGGCAAAAACATGTAAAATCCAGGGTCGAGGGATTGACGGACGTGGGGCATCCCGAGCTCTAGCTTCCGGATTGATGAGCGCAGACGGTGATGCTGAGACGACCCTAAAAATTGATGGGGAATTTAATGTTACGGGGCCATTAGAAACTTTTGCAAACGCTGGTGGAGTTCATGTTGCGCGAGCACTACTCGCTGAGTTTTCTCAAAACTTAGCGCTTAAAGTTGGTTCTGCTGGAGATAATTTGGAACCCAAAAGCCAAGAAAAAGAAATACAGTCAGCCGCTCAGCAGTCTGATGCAGTTAAGCAATCAACAGAACTAAATGCTGTCTCTCTTTTCTTTCAAACCTTGAAATCAATGATTGCCGGCCTTTTTAGCCGAAAGGGATAAAAAATTATGGAAAACCCAAAAGTTTATGATGTTTTAGCTGAAGCGTTTAAGGGTGAAGGCGTTGAGCACCTTTTTACTTTGATGGGTGATGCCAACATGTATTGGGCTCAAAAAATGGCTGACGAATATGGTGTCCAAGTTGTTCATGCGAGGCATGAACATTGTGCGGCGGCGATGGCTGATGGTTATGCCCGGGCAACGGGTAAAGTTGGAGTTGCTTCAACTACATGTGGGCCAGGCTATACACAAATCATGACAGCTCTTACCATCGCGGCACGAGGCAATGTACCTCTTGTGGTGTTTGCAGGTGACAGTCCTATTGGAGCTGCATGGTATTTGCAGCAGATTGACATGGCCCCACTTGCCCTTGCTTGTGGCGCCCATTTTGTAGCTGTGAAATCCCTTGATCGCTTACTGGACAACGTTAGAGAAGCTTTCCATGTAGCAGCAACAGAAAGAAAGCCAGTGGTGCTCTCTGTTCCAATGGATCTGCAAGCTCAAGAATATCCCTACATGGTGGATTACACTCCTTCTGCTGACCTCGGCCCAATTGCCCAGCGACCTGTTCCTGATCCAGTTTTGGTTGAACGAGTTGTTGATATGATTGCTGAAGCAGAACGTCCAATCATTCTAGGTGGTCGAGGAGCGGTTCGGTCTGGTGCGCGAGAAGCTCTTGAAGCTCTGGGCGATAGAGCAGGTGCGCTACTCGGAAACTCTCTTTATGGAAAAGGTCTGTTTGATGGAAATCCATACAACATCGAAATAGCCGGTGCTTTCGCGTCTGATTTTGCACGGGAACGATTTTCGGAGGCTGACTTAGTTATAGGTGTTGGAGCTGGTCTGGGCCATTACACGACTGAGGGCGGTTATTTGTACCCAATGGCTTCAACCGTGCAAATTGATACAAATCCACGGGGGCTATGGCAGGGATTACGTACTGCAGACCTACATATCCGTGCTGATGCTAAGGCAGCGGCTGAGGCAATTGTGGAGGCAATGGATCGACGCGGAATTAAGAAAACGGGTCTCAGAACAGCTGAAATGGCAGGTTCCATCGCTGCAGATACTCCAGACTCTAAAGAATTTCCTGTTCAATCAAATACCGTTGATCCGCGAAAAATTGTCTTAGAGTTAGATCAAACAATTCCAAAAGACTGGGATATAGTCGTGGGAGGTGGACATTATTTTTCAATGGTGATGACCCACATGAAAGGGCGCCCAGCTGAAAAGTATCATGTTGTGAATGATTTCGGAGCGATTGGATCTGGTTTGCCCGCAGCAATAGGAATAGCCGCAGCAAGAGGAGATGGTAAGGTCGCCTTAATTGAAGGGGACGGCAGTCTGTTAATGCACATCCAAGAGCTCGAAACGATCCAGCGCCACGGTATAAAACTACTGATCAATATAATGAATGATGGAGGATATGGTGCAGAGTTCCATAAGTTCCGTGCCAGAAATATAGAGCCACGGCAGGCTATTCATGGCCGCGGTGATTTAGCGGCTACTGCTAAGGGTTTTGGTATGCGTTCAGAGACTGTGAACACAATGGGACAAATGTCTGCATATTTTGGCCAGCATCAGCAGGCTAACATTGCAACGCTCTGGGATGTTCATACGGATGATAAAATTCCATCTCGTGCCTATAGAAGAGTGCATTTCGGTGAGGCCTAAGAGTAATCTCAAATCCCCAATATTTTGTTTGCGTCGCGTGAGCGATTTAGTGGGTTAAAGGAATGGCTGAAAAGCAGGAGGGCATAAATGCAATTTGGTCTGCATTTTGGATCTCGAGGTAATGCTGGGGAACCAGACTCACTAAAAGAGTTAGCTCTCGCAGCTGAAAAATTAGGGTATGCTCATTTTGGTATGAGTGATCATGTGGTCGTGGCGAACACGGTAAATAGCGCATATCCTTATTCACCAACGGGAAGGTTTTTCGCCCAGGATACTGGCGTTTCGCTCGAACAAGTGACAGCCCTCAGTTTTGTAGCGGCTACCACCACGAAAATTCGTCTCCTCACATCTGTTTTGGTTTTGCCTCATCGCCACCCAGTCTTAGCTGCAAAGATGCTTTCTACTGTGGATGTACTTTCTAAGGGGCGGCTAACTGTTGGTGTTGGTGTTGGTTGGATGGAAGAAGAGATAGCCTTACTTGGTGGTCCACCATTTAAAGATCGAGCAAAAGCGTCAGATGAGTATGTTCAAGCGTTTCGTGAGATGTGGACTGCAGACCGACCAGATTTTCAGGGCCAATTTGCTCAAGCAAAGGAAATGTTATTCGCTCCTAAGCCTATACAAGCTGGTGGTGCGCCAATCTGGGTTGGTGGCGAACATCCTGGAGCCAGGAGAAGAGCGGGGCGAATTGGTGATGGCTGGTATCCGGTTGCAGCAAATCCAAAACATCCCCTAGATACCCCGGAGCTGTACTATGAAGGGCTCACACAAGCCCGAGAAGCCGCTGTGGGGGCAGGTCGTGACGATTCTCTAACTGGTGCTTTATTGGCAATTTACAGCAGAATTGGAGACGAGCAGGAAGGTCGGGATGGGAAACGCAAACCTTTCACAGGTTCAGCCCAAGCAATACTAGATGATATTGAAGCCTACCGCTCCAAAGGCATGTCTCATTTCTTGATCGGTGGCGATGGCGATGACTTGCCTAAGACCCTCGAGCGGCTCGAGGAATTTTCGCAGGATGTAATTGCAAAAGTTGATGGTTGAATGGCACTTAAGCCTGATTCCATCAATGGTCTTAAAAACCTGGAGACAGCAATCGCACGCGATTTAGAGCTGCTTTGTTATCCGCCCAAACCCTGGACACGCGAAATTTTAGGACGTGATGGTTCTCTGGTCAGCGATGTTTTGATTGTTGGTGCAGGAATGGCGGGTCTAACGGTTAGTTTTGCTTTACTTCGCCAAGGTATTAATCGCCTTCGTTTGATAGATCGTGCAAAAGTCGGCGAAGAAGGCCCATGGGCCACATATGCTCGGATGTTGACCTTGAGAAGTCCTAATCATCTCTCAGGGCCAGCCATGGGCCTGCCAAACTTGACCTTTCGCGCTTGGTACGAGGCAACTCATGGAAGTTCTGCCTGGTCAAGCTTAGGTAAAATTCCGCGACTAGTTTGGATGGAGTACCTGCTTTGGTATCGCCGAGTGCTTTCATTGCCTGTCGAGAATGGCACAAGGCTTTCTTCTGTAAAGCCATCAGTCCATGGACTTGAATGCAGACTGATTCACAATGATGGGCGAGAAGAGATAGTAACAACGCGTAAACTAGTTTTGGCTACGGGGAGAGAAGGGCAGGCGCACCCTCGTATTCCAGAGGTGCTCAGACCTCATTTAGGCAAGACTGTATGGCACGCTTCAGAAGACATTAATTTTGAAAGCCTGAAGGGAAAGAATGTTGCTGTAGTGGGCGTTGCAGCCTCTGCTGTAGATAATGCAGCTACTGCAATTGAAGCCGGGGCAAATCATGTCACACTATTGGTGCGTGCAAATGCAGTTCCTCGCGTCAACAAGCCAAAAGGTGCTAGCTTTCCTGGCTTCGTTGAAGGTTTTCCAAAACTAACGCCAACTATGCGTTTTAAGTTCATGGATTACATGGCCAGTAAACGTATTCCGCCACCAAGAGACTCGGTTCAACGTCTGTTTAAAAACAGTAATGTGAATATGTGGTTAGGAGCACCAATCACAGGTGCGGAAACGAATGGAGAGCAGCTTTGTTTGAGTACCTCGAAAGGTAACATCACTGTCGATGCAGTTATACTTGGTACTGGTTTTTATATTGATATGACTGCCGCCGATGAACTCAGACCTTTTTTGTCAAAAATTATGACGCACGCAGATTTGTTAAATGGCGAACACATTAATGAGAATAATGAGTGGCTAACGTTTCCAGCTCTTTCCTCGAGTTTTCAGTATCAAGAAAGAATTAAAGGAAGCGCGCCATATCTCAGAAACATTTATTGTTTTAGTTATGCGGCGGCAATGAGTCATGGCAATGTTGCAGGTGATATTCCAGCAATAAGTGATGGTGCTGACCGACTTTCTCGTGGTCTAACTGGCGATTTGTTTTCTGAAGATGCTGAATTCCATTGGAAATCGACATGCAAGTATGAAGATTTCGAACTTTTAGGGGATGAAATCCCCGGGATATCCGATTGGGATCCGCCGTTGTAGCGATAATCATTGGCTGGGGCGCCTGGATTCGAACCAGGGATCACGGGATCAAAACCCGATGCCTTAACCACTTGGCCACGCCCCATTACTAAATGCGAGCCAGAATATGGCGAAGTGTCTCGTTAGATGCAACCCAGTTCTAACCAGAAAAAACTACCTTGCGGATCTTTTTACATCTTTCTACCGAAGACTCTCACAATATAGGTGTTATATAGACCATCTGGTCGAAAACTTATGTCTCTTTTTGGAGTTTTATACCTTATGTCCGCTAATCTTTTCTCACCAATCAGCCTTCGGGGGCTTACGCTCGCAAATCGGATAGTTGTTGCTCCGATGTGTCAGTATTCTGCGGTTGATGGCGTTGCCACTGACTGGCATATGATTCACTGTGGGCAACTCGCTCTTTCCGGAGCAGGGCTAGCTTTTATTGAGGCAACTGGAGTGGAACCTCGCGGTCGCATTAGCCCTGGTTGCGTGGGACTCTGGGATGATGAGACTGAAGTAGCTCTCAAGCGTGTTGTTGATGCTTGCCATCTTCATGGCGTGACACCTCTTGGCATCCAGCTTGGACATGCAGGACGCAAGGCATCCGCCTATGCGCCGCAAGGTGGAGGAGGACCGCTTACAGCGGAAGACGGCGCCTGGGAGACGCTTGGTCCCTCTGCTATCGCTTTTGATGATGGTTGGCATACTCCAAAGGCTATGGATCGTGCAGATATGGATGCGGTCATCACTGCCTTTGTTGATGCCGCAAAACGATCGGCTCGAATTGGCTTTGTTGCTGCTGAATTGCACTGCGCACACGGGTATTTGCTGTCATCATTCTTATCACCCATCGCGAACCGACGTAATGATGCTTATGGGGGTGATATTCAGGGCCGGATGAAGTTTCCTTTGGAAGTTTTTGAGGCTACGCGTGCGGTATGGCCAGAAGATAGACCACTTGGTGTTCGTATGAATGGTGTTGATTGGGATGATCGTGGTCTCACCATTGATGATGCGATCGCCTTTAGTAAGGCTTTGGAGCCTCTTGGTTGCGACTTCTTCGATATTTCGGGTGGAGGTAATAGTGCCCAAGTACGTCCAGACTTGGGGCCAGGCTATCAAGCTAGTCATGCGGCTGCAGTTGAAGCAGCTACAGGTGTACCAACGATGGCTGTTGGCATGATTAGGGACCCTAAATTGGCAGATAGCCTCATCAAAGATGGAAATGTCTCTATGGTCGCTCTCGCTCGCGGTCTTTTATATGAGCCAAAATGGCCTTGGCGTGCAGCCTTTGAGTTGGGCGTCGAACCACCGATGCCTGCTCAGCACGGCCGAGGCTTCCCAACAAAATGGCGCCATGCATTCCCTGAACTTATGGAAGCTAATAAATAAGCTTAATCGGTTACTGACTATTGCGGGTTAGACTTTCAGAAACGTCCCAGAGAAGCTCCTGCGCTTGTTCATCAAGTGCAGGAGCATCTGGGTTTTTCGGTTTGCAAAGATCGAAATACTTTCCCGATATACCTTCAACTTCTGGTGAAGTGGCAAGGTGAATTTGGGTCCTTGCTCCCTTTTCGGCTGAAATTGCACCGAAGGTCATTCCTACTGAGACAAGTGCTGCGAACAACCCGCCATTATCCTTTGCAAAGCGAGTTTTAACAAATCCTGGGTGTAGAGAATTACATGTGATGCTCTCGCCCTCTAACCTACGAGCCAAAGCATTAGAGAACATTATATTTGCAAGTTTAGAGCGTTGATAAGCAATCCAACCGCCCCTTATTTTCTTGTAAATCTTATTGTTTTCAATATCTTGCAGATCTATTTTAACACCACGGTGCGCCATGCTTGCAACATTGATTATACGCGCCGATGGGGCAGAGCGCAGGCGATCAAGTAACAAATTTGATAGAAGAAAATAATTTAAGTGATTGAGTGCAAATGTTTTTTCTATTCCTTCTGCGGTTTTTTGTTCCTTCCAGAAGATGGCCCCTGCATTATTGATTAAAATATCTAAACTTTCATAAGTTTCGGCTACATCTCGGGCAACCCTGCGAACATCTCTTTGAAGTGAGAGATCAGCCTGCTTGAAGTATATCTCTTCGTTTCGGCATTGTTGGCGTAATTCACGAGCTACACGTTCACCTTTTTGTGCGTTTCTAGACACCAAGGCGAGCGTCCACCCAAGCTTACCGAGTTCTCGTGCCGTTATTAGACCAATGCCATCTGTAGCACCGGTAATGAGGCAAACTTTTCGGCTCATGTTGATATCTCCTGACCGCAATTCTTAATATTTAGCCTGAAAAGCGAGTTGTGTTACAGATTCATTCTGAGGATAACCAAGGAGTAGTTATGGCTCTTACAGATGCTGACCTAAGCCGTCTTGCCGCGGCTGTTGATGAAGAACGGCTTTGGCAGATGCATATGGAAATGGCTAAATTCGGAGCAACGCCCCTAGGTGGTGTTTGCCGCGAATGTCTTACGCCAGAAGATATTCAAGCCAGACTACTTCTTAAAAGATGGGCCGAGGAATTGGGCTGCGATGTTTCAATTGACGCGATAGGAAACATGTTTGTCCGTCGCAATGGGTCGGATACGGCCGCCCCCCCTATAGCTACAGGTAGCCACCTGGATAGTCAGCCAACAGGCGGGAAATTTGATGGTGCCTATGGCGTGCTGGCCGGCATTGAAATGCTATATGCCTTACGTGATGCAAATATCCAAACTGAGCGCTCTATAGAGGTAATAAATTTTACTAATGAAGAGGGAGGACGTTTTCAGCCTGGCGTTATGGGAAGTCAGGTTTTTGTCCGCCCAAATGAGTTGGAACGCATGCTTGGGGTGGTTGGAACAGATGGTGTAACCATGGCAGAAGCTTTGGCTGGCTTTATGGCGGAGGTTGGGCCTGTAAATACCAAACCTTTGAAAGCACCTTTTGCAGGTTTTGTAGAGGCACACATAGAGCAAGCTCCAAGACTGGAAGAAACAGGAAATATAATCGGTGTAGTGACGGGCATACAGGGTGCGCGGAAGTATCAGGTAACTGTGAGGGGTGAGGAAGCACATTCAGGCACGATGCCCATGCGTCGAAGAAAAGACTCGGTGCTAGCAGCCTCAAAAATGGTGGTCGCTCTGCATGAATTGATGGCTGATCCAGATGACTTAACCCGGTTCAATGTTGGACGTTTCCAAGCTTATCCAGGTGCTCCTTCGGTTGTTCCAGGACAAGTCCGTTTTTCTATTGATTTTAGATGTCCGAATGATGACAAGCGCGAGGTATTAGGCAATCGTATCGCCGAAGTTTGTTCAACTGTAGCCGGCCCGTGTGATGTAGAGGTACTTGAAATCCAGCGCGCAGAGACAACACCTTTTGACCAGGGTGTCATGCAGGTCATAGCTAGAGCAGCAGATCGGATTAATTGCCCCAGAATGGATTTACTTTCTGGTGCAGCACACGATGCTCGAAACATGGCGCGGATTTGCCCCACTGGGATGGTCTTTATTCCTTGCGAGGGAGGCATTAGCCACAATGAAGTTGAATCTGCGACGCCTTCTGACCTAGCTGCAGGCGCAAGAGTGATCGCCCAAACTGTTGCCGAGATGGCGGGATAACCACCCCACAGGAGAAACCGAAGTTATGACTTGGCGAGTTTATCTATCTGGAGAAATCCATACATCATGGCGTAACGAAATAGCGCTGGCTGTTGCAGAAAAAGGACTGCCAGTGGAATTTACAGCTCCAGTGACTGACCATGATGCATCAGACGATTGTGGGGTGTTAATCATGGGGGCTGAAGAAAAAAAATTCTGGCATGATCATAAAGGCGCGAAGCTCAATGCTATTCGCACGCGGACGTTAATAGAGAAGGCCGATATCGTGATTGTCCGCTTTGGTGAGAAATATAAGCAATGGAATGCTGCATTTGATGCTGGGTTAGCGGTGGCTTTAGGTAAGAGCCTTATTGTTATACATCAGCCGGAGCACGCTCATGCACTTAAGGAAGTTGATGCTGCGGCGCTCGCTGTTATTGAGAAGCCAAAGCAAGCAGCATTGATTTTAGATTATGTAATAAATGGCTCAGTACCTGAGGCATTATAGAATTTGATTTACTTAAAACAGACTGATGGAGAGCTAAATGGCCGTTGTAGAAACTGAAACGCGAGGCCAGGTCCTGATTGTTCGGATGAACAGGCCAGAGGTATTGAATGCTTTAAATTATGAGCTGAGAGTAAGCCTCGCTGAGACTTGGACCATGTTTAGAGAGTCTTCGGACCTAGAGGTTGCTGTGTTTACGGGCACAGGGCGAGGTTTTTGCGCTGGCGAAGATATGAAAGAGGCTCTGAAAGATAACACACCAGGTGGCCGATCCATCCCAATCGCTGACCCTTTTAAGGATGGTACATTAGAAAAACCCGTTATTGGGGCCATAAATGGCTTTGCAATGGGCGGTGGTTTTATGCTGGTGGAAGGAACTGATCTTCGTGTTGCAGCAGACAACGCAATATTTGAGGTTTCAGAAGCTAAACGCTGGTTGCTTGGGGGGTATAATCACGGTCATATTGCCAATATGCCTTTCCCGGTGGCGATGGAAATGGCTATGGGTTTTCGTTTTACTGCTCAACGTTTCTATGAGCTTGGTTTTGTAAATCGACTTGCGCCAGCTGAAAAAGTCGTGGACGTAGCAGTTGAGATGGCGGAGCATTTATTGACGTTACCCCCAGCTGCGCGAGTTAACACTGTCCATATGATGCGCCGTATGCGTCCTCAGGTCAGCAGCGCACATGCTGCACTCGCCTCAAGGTTACATGAACATGGCGATAAATCAGATCTGATTGAAAGCAGAGCTGCCTTTGCAGAAAAGAGAAAACCGAATTTTAAGGGATGGTTGAAGCCCGAGGATCGCTTCAATCTTCCAGAACTTGAATAGGTTGACTGTTCGGAATTTGTTGAACTTGCAGTGTGTCCAGACCTATGCGGGCTAGAGTATGTGAAATTTTTTCACCACCTATGCAGAGGTCTGGCGCAATTTCTAGCAATGGCTGCAGCACGAAGCGTCGCTCTTGATAGTGCCGATGTGGAATAGTGAGATCCGAGTTTTCTAAACGGATATCTCCATAGAAAATTATGTCGATATCTATAACGCGCGGTCCCTTCGGCTGTGTTGGCAGTCGACCAATAGCTTGTTCAATTGCTTGGCACCCAGCCAATAGATCGAAGGGTGGGAGTGACGTAACATAAATGGCGGCAGAGTTAATAAACCAGTCTTGTGGAACACCTCCCCATGGCTCTGTTCGGTAGAGGCTAGATCGGCGTTTTAAATGTGTTCTGGGCAGAGCCGCAACTGCTGCTATAGCCCTCTCCACGGCGTCTGGGGCATTTCCAAGATTAGCTCCAAAAGATAGCCCTGTTGTGATGTTTGCTTCATCCACCTTTTTAATCTCGGGTGAAGGATTCATAGAAATCTAGCATCTCCCGATGCTCTCGAATGTCATGAACTCTTATGCAAGCTGTATTACCTGATAATATAGCCAAGAGGTTTGCCGAAAGCGTGCCTGGCAGCCTAGCCGTTGTTTCCGTCTGTCCAGAATAAAAACCGATAAATCTTTTTCTGCTTAAGCCAATAAGAACTGGAAAACCAAGGGAAGATATTACTTTTAAATTTTTTAAAATATGCAAATTCTGTTGGGCATTTTTTCCAAATCCAAACCCTGGATCAAGCATTATTTGGTCGTCAACCACTCCGGCAAGTCTGGCAATTTTCAGTGATTTCTCCAGGAAGCGCAGAACGTCTGACAGAATATCAATTCTGTCGTCATCACTATCGCGATTATGCATAAGAATTGACGGCGCACCTGTCTCTGCCGCTACGTGTGCCATCTGGGGGTCCCTTTGAAATCCCCAAACGTCGTTGATGATATCCGCCCCAGCTTTCAATGCTTCTCGTGCCGTCGATGCTTTATAGGAATCAATTGATATGAGCGCTGTTTTTTCTTTTTTTAATTCTTTAATCACAGGAAGTACGCGACTTTTTTCGGTCGCACTATCCAGAGGAATATGTCCAGGCCGAGTGGACTCACCACCAACATCAATGATGTCAGCCCCTTCGTTAATCATTCGCCGCCCACTATTTGCGGCCACTTTTGGATCGAGATTTTTACCACCATCAGAAAAGCTGTCTGGTGTGACGTTGATAACGCCCATCAAAAGGGGCCTGCTTGGATTCTGTCTCCAAAGACCTTGTGTTGACTTCATTTACTTTGACGTGGCGATGTACACGCCGTCCCAATCTTTGCCAGGTGGGGTTAATTTAAAATCTGTAATTCGTCCCTCATAAAGTGAATAAAGTTCGGATAAATCAAATGGGGCCATTTGTTCTCTGCAAGTTTTGATCAGCTCGAGGGCTATATCCCAATCTTGATTAAGATAGGCTGCAAGCATCTCCTTATGGCTGCCTTCTAAGGAGTTGAATTCCTGGCTGAGTAATACGTCTTCTTCACCCAGCACGCAGTATATTCGAACTGGTTCAGTTTTTCCTTTAACCTGAATTAAATCGAGTTCCAAAGTCGCTTTTTTATTCAACTGGGCAAAGGTATTTTCACCAATAACAATATCTACTCCATAAGTTTTAGACTGGCCTTCAAGTCGCGACGCTAAATTAACGTCATCTCCTAGGACAGAGTAGTCAAACCTCTGATCAGACCCCATGTTGCCCACACAGACAATTCCAGAATTTAGTCCAATTCCAATGTTTACAGGAATGAATTTGCGATTTTCAGCTTCCGCTTCAATTTTAATCTCTTCATTTAGTACTTTAAGTTTTCGCATCATTTCCAGAGCAGACTCAACGCCATGATCAGCATGATTTTCGTCATCAAGCGGCGCATTCCAAAAAGCCATAATACAGTCGCCCATATACTTATCGATTGTGCCTTCTCGGCTCATAATTACATCGGTCATAGGCGTTAAAAATTTATTAATAAATGCTGTTAGTTCCTCGGCATTGAATTGCTCTGATATAGTTGTGAAGCCGCGCACATCGCAAAAAAGAAGGGTCATGTCACGCATTTCCCCACCTAGCTTCAGAAGGTTTGGGTTCTCTGCTAATTTTTCTACCATCGCGGGGGACATGTATTGTGAAAATGCACCCCGAATTTGTTTCTTTTCAGATTCTGTCTGCATGTAGGCTTGAAGCGATGTAATTAAGTAGACAGCTAACCCCGCAAAGATTGGATAAATCGGGTCAAGAAGCAGTCCTTCAGAAGAAAACATCTCCCATGATGCTGCCACGGCACCTCCTGAGCATACAAGGCCAATTACTGCGGTGATAAGAGCGCCAACACGTCTCCAGCGCACGCCGAAGTAAACAATTAAGCCAAGCGAAACCATGAGAAGCAGTTCGAGACCATCTGCCCAATCCGGTCTCGTTAGAAATTGACCTGAAAAGATTTGCTCAAGAGCTTGAACATGTAATTCAACGCCAGGAACTGCAACAGATAAAGGGCTAGACCGAATATCCCGAAGGCCTTGGGCGCTAGTTCCAATAAATATTACTCGGCCCTCAATCTCCTTTGGGTCAAATTTACTATCCATTACCTCTGCAACTGATATGAAACGCTCTGGCTGATGTCCTGTGTCATACAACCATAGAGCCCCATGCTTATCGGTTGGAAAATTAAAGTCGCCAACTGATGCAGCAACGATACCAGTTTGTTCTCCAAACGCTTGCTCACCGGAAGCTCCAGAGGATTTTATGCGATAAGTGCTAGCCCCTTGGGCCACGCGTAATGTCTCGGGAACTAGTGTTGGATAGAGGGCATCGTTCAAGGCTACAAACAGAGGTACCCGTCTCACTATGTTGTCAGTATCTGGTGCGCTGTTAAAGCTTGCTTGGCCGAGTGCCCGCTCCTCAAATATTTTTAAATTTGTGGCTGAGCCTGTGTAACTGGGCAAAAAGGGAAGAGGATCATCGCCTAGTTGGGCCAAACCGAAATTTTTTCCAGGTGTCGCATCATTGGTTTCGTTGTGGAGGGCAAAACCTAAAATAACAGCGGATTGGCCAATAGCAGATGCAAATAATTGATCGTGGTCAGGTAGCTTGGCCCCTAAGGAAGAGAATTTTTTTATATTTTCGTCATCGCTTAGAGACATCCATTCTTTAACAAGCGTACTGGGTGAAGTCCGATCAGGTTCGGCAAAAACTACGTCAAACACCACTATTGCAGCGCCAGCGTTGCTTAACCTCTCGAGGAGGGAAGCTAGTAATGGTCTAGGCCATGGCCATTGACCAAATTTCTTTAGGGATGCCTCGTCAATATCGACAATTCGGGCAGGGGTTGCTTCGGAATCGAAGGTGCGCGGTTTTATTTTCTGATAATTGTCAAAGACCTTTAGTCTCAACTCTTGGATGATCTGCGGGTCTTCCAAACGCATGTAAACCGCGCTGGAAAGCACCAGTAAGGGCAACAGGATAGATAACCAACGTCGGACCAATGTTTATCAACTCAAACAGAAAAAGTATCAGAATAAGGTACTCCGAACGCCCATACAGGTCTATGCCGCGATCTTTTTCGGAATATCAAAGTTAAACGCAATATCTTTGCTTAATTTTTTAATCAGCCAAACATCTGATGACTATTAAGTATGGTCTCAGTGCGGCTAAGTAGTTGAAAGAAAACGACCGTTTTTGTGGCAAATCTATAAATATGGAGTCACGATACGCTGGCTTTTTTAACTTTCTGTTGACAGACGCACTTTTATCTTAGGCTTATGGAGCTTTAGTCGATTATTCGCTTTACATACATCGGGAGAGCAAAAGCTGCTTTGTGCACTTCAGGACTATAATAATTGGTCGTGAAGTTTGCTTTCTTAAACCGCTCCTCCAAGGAGCTCAGCTGCACCTGACGGAGGCTTTTATCGTCTGTTGCCCATCCTAATGCCATCATTCCAAAAGCATAAGTGGGAACAGTGATAACGTATGCTGAGCCATCGTTGAATAGATCTCGGAAGTGAGCAACCGACCCCGCTAGTTCACTCGCTTGCAGGAACGGCACACCATTCTGAGTAACAAGGATCCCACTTTCTGTAAGGCATCGTTTGCAATTCGCGTAGAAAATTTTTGAAAAAAGGACTTCGCCTGGCCCTTGAGGATCTGTTGAGTCTACCAAAATAACATCAAATTTTTCATTTGTTTCGGCTACGAATTTTGCCCCATCGCCGATGATTAAATTAGTGCGTTTGTCGTCAAACGCTCCCTGATTCAGTTCCTGGAAATGTTCCTTGGCAAGATCAACGACTCCGCCGTCGAGCTCGACCATGGTAACTTTTTCAATTGATGGATGTTTGAGAGCCTCTTCTAAGAGTCCTCCATCACCACCGCCAATAATTAGAACTGCCTTGGGGCTGGGGTGCGAAAACAGAGGTACATGAGCAAGCATTTCATGATAGACAAACTCGTCACCCAACGTAGTCTGTACAACATTATCCAGTACTAAAATTTTCCCAAGGCGGCCGTTTGAGATTACTTTGGCGTCTTGAAATTCTGTGCGTCCTTCGTACAGGATCTCATCAACACGAAGTCTCTGGGCTAAATCCGAATGTAAAATTTCGGTGAACCAGTTCATGAGAAGATAGTCTCCGCACTTGGTTGTCTAACAAACAATTTGGCCCTCGCGCTACTCCCTTGCGTCATTGAGGAGTAGCCGAAGGCCAATGTCTAATCGAACTTAAACCAGAGGATTAAACCTTAAGGCCTCGTCGATTTTCAATCACCTGAACATTACCTGGCTTAAAGGCCCGTTTCAAAACTGGGATAGCTTTGTATGGGTCGCACTCACCACACATAAAAACGTCCAAAGCGGCGTATCCTGTCTCTGGCCAAGTATGGATTGTGATATGGCTTTCAGCCAAAATTACGACTCCTGATACTCCACCATTTGGCTCAAAGTGGTGCAAATCAGAATTTAATATGGTCGCACCACCTGCAAGCGCGGCCTCTTTCACGGCCTGCTCAATGCCTTCAAGGTCATCA
>VMCJ01000105.1 GCA_008081395.1 Rhodospirillales bacterium
TCAAGTCGAAAACCCGTACTCGCTAAAGTCATTGGACCAAAACGTGTTTCAACAGTTTGCAGGATATCACGATGCTGAAGCTGGGGATGTTTCACAATTTCATCAATCGTCCAAATCGAGGCGCACGGCGCACCTCCATCTGTTAAACGCTTTTCCCATCCAACAGCATCATCATGAGCTAGAACGGTTTCGATCTCCATCCTTAGAGCCTGCTCATTTAAAAGCCTATCATCCCAAGTTTTGAAGCGGGGGTCCTCATTAAGACGCTCTAATCCAAGTGCCTTTAATAATGCTTCGTATTGTCGGTCATTATTGACTGCGAGAAGCAACCAACCTTGCTTTACGCGAAATAAGTTGGCTGTTGGACGACGACTAACTGCCTGATTTCCCATTTGGCGCTGTTTGTGGCCAGCAACCGTATATTCCGCAACCGCTGGCGAAAGAAAAGCCAGCGTGGCATCCAGCATTGCCACATCCACCATCTGACCTTTTCCAGTGTGCGTGCGCTGATAAAGAGCACTGGCGACTGCGAACGCCGCCGTCATTCCGCCAATAGCATCACACACAGCAAAGCCTGCTCGCGTCGGTCCCATCGCCTCGTGGCCAGTCAAAGACATTATCCCACTCATCGCCTGGATTTTACCATCGTAAGCGGCCGTCTGACTGTCAGGACCGTTATGACCAAAACCGGAAACGGCGCAGTAGATAATCTTTGGGTTGATTTGCTTAAGGGCATCATATCCCAAACCCAAACGATCCATCACACCAGGTCTAAAATTCTCCATGACCACATCAGATTCAGCAATAAGTTTTTGGCAAACCTCGATGGCTGTTGGATTTTTTAGATCAAGGGTCAAATTTCTTTTATTCGCATTAACGCAGGCCCACATCGGAGCCATACCCCTCTCCGCCCAATCCGGCGCAGGAGGTGAGAAACGCATATCTTCACCGCCAGGTTTCTCGACCTTAATTACATCTGCACCCAGCAATGCAAGCTGATAGCTGCCAAAGGGACCAGCAAATACTTGAGTGAAGTCTAGTATCTTGACCCCATCAAAGGGACGAGCGCCTGGCGCCGTCATGCAGCATCTCCTTCACGTTTTGCTTTTGCTATTTCCTTGCCCCTATCAAACTCTGCTTTCAAACGAACGATTTCCTCAGCAGAAAGCTTCTCCACGTTAGAATAATCCTCCTTCCAAGAAGGGTTTTCAGACCAACGAATAGGGTTCTGCCAAGTTGTCATAGGACCAGGTGCATTAGCCAAAAGGTCGAGAGCATAACCAAGAGTTAAATACTGACTTTCCTGATCGTGTGGCCGTCCACTGGGATTCCCTAGAGGAAAATCACTGAACAAAAAACGGGGAGCCCCAACATATTCAACAATATCTTTCGCACAGCCCATAATGACTGTTGGTATTCCTGCTTGCTCTAGAGCACGTGCAATCAGACACACGGTCTGATGGCAAACGGGTCAATTAGCAGCTAAGACGGCAACATCCGCCTTATCTTCTCGCGTCCGCCTAACGATTTCTTTGGCATCTACCTCAATGGTAACACGGTGGCTTCTATTGGTCGGAGCCCCATGGAACCGAGGTGCTACCTCGCCAATGCGTCCTTCTTCCGCCATTCGCCGCAACATAGGTAGTGGGAACCAAACCCCTGGGTCTTCCTGACTAGTATGTTTCCGGTCTATGCCAATGTGAGAAATTCGCAGATCATGGTCTTCATCACTAGCGCCAGAGTAGACTTCATAAAATTTGGCCTTCGAATTGTACGCACTCCAGGGGCCCTGATCTCCAGCCTCAGGATTGTAAGGAGCTGCCGTTGTCACCAAGGCAACACGACTTTCCTGCAAAGGCTTCTTTAGAGGAGTAAATGGAGCATCTGCATAGTGACCCCACTCATAAGGTTTTCCATAACCAAGTGTAACGTAGTAGTCGCGGATCCGTTGCAAGTATCGGACCGGCTGGTCATCAGCCGGCGCAAAGCCATAAGGGTTGTCGTCAGACATTCCAACCTCCTCTCTTTTCATTTCAGACCCTACAGCATCTAAAAGTAACTGGAAAAGTGTTTGCTGCTGTGCTTCGATTAAATACACGCCCTCAAGACTGGAGGAAAAGGCAATGACATATCGGCATATCGAAGCAACTCCGATCTCAGGTGCGCTGGGCGCTCTCATCACTGGCGCCGATCTCTCCCAGCTAAATGACGATGTATTCCAGGACATCCATCAGGCATTTCTGGATTACCAGGTCATATTTTTTCGTGACCAAGATATAACGCCAGAGCAACAAATTAACTTTGCGCGACGTTTTGGAGAAATCCATCACCACCCATACATGAAGGGCATGGATGAGTATCCTGACATTTTGGAAATCCTGAAGGAGCCCGGTGACAGTTACACCTTTGGAGCGGCTTGGCACTCGGACCAAATGTTCAATCCTTCCCCTGCAAAAGCTACCATGCTTTATGCCAAGGAAACACCAGCGGTTGGCGGAGACACTATGTTCTCGAGCATGTACAAGGCCTATGACGGCCTGTCGGACGCAATGCGCGAGATGCTTAAAACGGTCAAAACGTTCAACGTAGGCGATCGATTTAAAAATATGGGCGGAGGTGCCCGATCAGAGCGTTATGCAGGTAATCCAACAATGGCAAATAAGGTTCGCGATCCAGGCAATCTGATTACAGAGTCACATCACCCACTTTTTAGGACCCATCCCGAAACAGGACGTAAAGCTCTCTACATCGGCAGTCACACGCAAGGCCTAGAGGGTATGCGGAGTGAAGAAGCAGACCCTATCGTTGACTACCTCAGAACTCATTCAATAAGGCCAGAGTACTTATGTCGTTTCCAATGGAAACCCGGCTCTTTGGCGCTTTGGGACAATAGGTGCGTCCAACATTACGCCGTTCCCGACTACAATGAACGTCGGCGGATGCACAGGATTACTATTGCAGGTGACGTACCAGTCTAAGGCCCCTTAATTTCTTCTTAGAGCAGTCGTAGCTTCCGCATCTATTTTACCATCAGCATCCACAACAACTTTGTACTGGTCTAGGGCAGCCTCAACGGTAACTAGTCCATTAGCAACGTCTCGAGATATTGCGGCGGGGTCGCGAGCAGTTGCCTCACCGAGGCCTCCACCGCCAGGCATCTGTAGAACAAGGCGTTCACCACTTGGAACAGTCTGTCGCCCCTTACCATTCAGAACCTGTCCCGATTGCAAACCTATCGTGCCCACCGCTCCTGAGCCGCCTCCATCCCTACCTCTTGGTGGATGAATTACCCGATCAAACATGCTGGAAATGGCAAAAGGCGCACCTTGCGCGTGCTCTATTTCCATTATCTGACCAACTCCACCGCGATAGCGGCCAGCCCCACCTGAGTCTGGACGGTATTCCTTCTTCCAGAAAACCAAGGGGGCAATAGTCTCATTGACCTCTACAGGCGTATTGCGCACACCAGAAGGAAAGGCTGTTGCATCAAGGCCGTCCTTTTCTGGCCTAGCTCCTGCTCCACCCGTATGAAAGACATTGATGGCGAAGGGGCGGGCTTGGCCATATTCTCCATCAACAACACCGTGCCCTCCCATGAGAACAGGGTTCCAAAGACACGAAGTGCCCTCCGCAGGGCTCCTTTCTGGCGCTATCTGATGCAAACACCCCAAAACAACATCCGGCAACATCTGACCGGTGACATGACGAGCGGTAACCGCTGCTGGGTGGGGCGCATTCAAAATACATCCAGAGGGTGCGGTTATCTTAACCGCTTCGAGAGAGCCAGCATTATTGGGCACACGGTTACCAACAACACAACGGACACCAAAGCTCGCATAAGCTTCGGTATAGGTCATAGGAACATTAATCCCATAGCCAGAGACAGGTGAAGTACCGCTGAAGTCCACCTCTATCGTATCATCTGTGATCGTCATTGTGGCAACGATATCAATGTGCTTTTCGTAGCCATCTATACGCATTGAATTTTTGTAAACGCCTTTTGGCAACTTAGCGATTTCGTCTGCCATTCCCTTTCGGCTTGAAGTGATAATATGTTCTGCAAGAGGCTCAATCGATGCCATCTCAAACTCGTCCATCATTGCAACTAGCCTGCGCGAGCCAACATCATTACAGGCCACTAATGAGTAAAGATCGCCCTCAACTTCGATGGGATTTCTATTGTTGGCAGCAATGATATCGAGGACTGTACGGTTCATACGACCGCCCTCAGCCAGCCTCATGATTGGGATGTTGATACCTTCTTCGTAGCACTGGCGACCATCAGCACCAAAACCCCTGCCACCAATGTCGGCAACGTGGGTGGTACACGCAAAGAGCGCAACAATCTCACCATCACGCCATGTCGGCGTTACAACCGTAAAATCGTTTAAATGCCCCGTACCCAACCAAGGATCATTGGTGAGGAAAACGTCACCCTCCGACATCGTCTCCAAAGGAAATTTTTCTATGAAGTGGCGAACCGAAGCAGCCATAGCATTCACGTGACCAGGCGTGCCTGTAACAGCCTGAGCCAACATCCGCCCACTTGGATCATAAACTCCAGCAGAGATGTCGCCCGCTTCACGTGCTGAGGTTGAGAAAGCTGTTCTGATCAGCGTCTGCGCCTGTTCCTCAACGACAGATAGAAGGCGGTTCCATTGGATTTGCATTCCAATACGGTCGAGAACATTAGTTTTAGAGTGAGAACCTGACATTAATTCGTCTCCCCCTTGGCTGTCATAACTATATACTCACGCTCATCGATGTGGGCTTCAAAAGTTGAAGCAACGACAGTTGTTGTCTGAGGTTCAACTATGAGGGCTGGGCCAGAGATCCGAGAACCTGGCTTCAAGTCAAATCTATCGAAAAGACCCGCCTTCACAAATTCTTGCCGTGCTGCATCGAACAGCTCTCGCGTCTGAGTTGGCACCGTAAAATCAGCATCAAGTGCCACCTCTTCCAGACGCTTCGAACTAGAAGATTTTTCGGTAGATACAGTCAAAGTCCAACTGAGAATTTCTGGTTGCATTCCTGGAACAGTTTGTCCGTAAAGCGTCGTGTAGGCCTCATTAAAACTCTCAAGAAGATTTTGATTGTCTTCTTGAACCAAAGGCCTATCGGGCAGCGGTACAGTAATCTCATGCCCCTGCCCCACATACCGCATGTAGGCGAGTCGCGTTTCGGTAAGTTTGGCTCCAACAGCTCCCGCCTCAACAACAGCCCTAGCCTCACGGCTCATATCTTCTAAAAGACGGTTAGCTCCATTCGCATCAAAACCATCAAGCCTCATGTAACGACTTCTAACAACCTCATATGAAATTGGTGCACGAAGAAAACCAACGGCAGATCCCACACCCGCCCCGCTTGGAACAATTACTCGAGTAAGTCCAAGCTTTTCCGCAAGCCTTGAAGCATGCAAAGGCGCCGCGCCACCAAAGGCAATCATTGTCCGTTCAGCAATATCTTTGCCCCACTCAATTGCATGAACGCGGGCAGCATTAGCCATGTTTTCATCGACAATTTCAGCAATAGCAAAAGCAGCTAAAGGTGTAGGCATGTTTAACGGCCCACCAACTTCGGCATGGATAGCATCTCCCGCCTTTTCCGGAACCAACCGAACATTGCCACCAGCAAAACGGTCAGGAGAGATTTTTCCTAAGGTGACATCAGCATCCGTTACAGATGGTTGTGTTCCTCCAAGATCATAGCACGCAGGCCCAGGATAAGACCCCGCACTCTCAGGTCCTACTTCAAGACGCCCCATACCATCGACATGCGCCAAACTTCCACCGCCCGCGCCAATCTCAACCATCTCGATGGCTGGTATGCGAACTGGCAAGCCACTACCTTTTAAATTTCGATAGGCACGCGCGACCTCAAAAGTACGCGTCGAAAGTGGCTGACCATCGTCAATTAGACAGATCTTTGCCGTGGTTCCTCCCATGTCATAGGAAACAACACGATCAAGGCCAGCCTCACCAGCCACCTCTGCCGCAAGAATCGCTCCTCCAGCCGGACCCGACTCTACCAGCCTGATTGGAAAACGGATTGCATTCTCCAATGTCGTCAAACCACCGCCCGACGTCATGAGCAAAAAGGGACAATTAAAACCCAATTCCCTTAATCTAGCATCCAAAGCGGTAAGGTAGGCCGCCATTTTGGGCTGGACGTATGCATTTGCGCACGTTGTTGACTGCCGCTCATACTCACGGATCTCTGGACAAACTTCTGAGGAAATTGAAATAGGTAAATTGGGAAAGGCCGATTTAACAATTTCGCGCACACGTTCCTCATGAGCAGGGTTCGCGTAAGCGTGTAGTAATCCGACGGCAAGTGCTTCGATTTGATGTTTTTCAATTAATGGAAGAACAGCGCGAACGCTTTCATCATCTAACTTGATTAACGGATCACCTGCCACATTCATCCGCTCTCGTACCGGCCAACGAAGCTCTCTCGGAGCTAAAGGCAAAGGACGATCAATCATGATGTCATATTGCTCAAAACGGTTCTCTAGCGCCATTTCGACCGCGTCACGGTGACCTTCAGTTGTCAGGAGAGCAATTTTTGCACCTTTACGTTCAATAATGGCATTTGTGGCTAGAGTAGTTCCGTGAATTAGGAGACCAACAGCATCAGGGGTAATTTTTGCGTCAGCCAATGCCTTTGCAACACCATCCAAAACGCCATCCTCTGGGGCGGATGGGGTGGTTAGAACCTTAGCCGTTGTCTGATTGCTGCCATGCTGCAAGACCACGTCGGTAAAAGTTCCACCTATATCAACTGCAAGACGCACGTCACTTTTAGCCGTTGCCATTCTGCACACCTTCCCTCAGAAGAAATTCCGCGCCAGACTGTCGCCTGATGCGCATTGGAGCGCAAGTTTTTGTAAGCGAAAAAGGTTAACATGAAATTTTTTCTGAACCTGGACACCAACATTCTTTACGATGACGACAATCGCGTATTTGATCTTATGGCAAGGCGTTGGCGTCGGGCCGCACCTGCGGCCATGGGCGGAAAACAAATCACCGTCCAGGATGCCTGTCGATGGCTACAACGACAGGCGGATCATCCGGTGCGAGCTCCTATTGCTGTTATTGGTCCTTCAGATGCAAGTCCCAGCCAAATTGAAAAGGCGGAGGGTCTAGGGTCAGGAATTGCCAAGCTTGGTCTAGCCCTTCTGTGCGATGGGCGTGCTGGTGTGGCAACCGCGGCAGCTAAAGGCGCAAAAGAAGCCGGCGGTTCCGTCTTGGGCATTTTTCCAGAAGCTGATTGGCGAGATGCCAATCCCTACGTAACTTTCAGCCTGGCAATTGGACCTGGCTCCGCACCCTACGCAGCGATAGTAAATGCAAGCCTCTGTGTTTTGGCCGTTGGCGGTGGTTATGACACGCTCTGCGGTATTGCGCATGCAAAGCACATAGACCGCAAAGTCTTCACCACTGATGGTGCACCAACAGTAGAAGACATCCCTGCGATTGATAGCACCGAGGAAACCCTCGATGCTATCTCGAATGTGGTATTAAATACGGATGGCGCAGAACCTACTTGGCGCTAGGTTCGTAGCGGTCAGGCAGCTCTCTCAATTGCGACTGCCGTGGCTTCACCACCGCCGATACAAATAGCAGCGACACCCTTCTTAACGTCATTCTTCTGCATCGCTGTAATCAAAGCTGCGATGATGCGGCCTCCAGAGGCACCAACTGGATGGCCAAGAGCGCAAGCTCCTCCGTGCACGTTTACTTTATCTGCTGGGAGGTCAAACTCACGCATAGCTGCCATAGGTACTACAGCAAAGGCTTCATTAATTTCGTAGAGACCCACCTCATCTTTAGACCAGCCCGTCTTATCGAAAAGCTTTTGCATTGCACCTACGGGCGCAGTGGTAAACCAACGCGGGGCCTGGCTGTGAGTAGTATGCGTAACAATAGTAGCCAGAGGCGTGAGCCCACGTCTTTCAGCTTCGGAGCGACGCATCAGAACAAGAGCGGCTGCACCATCTGAAATGGAAGATGAATTCGCAGGCGTCACAGTGCCGTCCTTAGAGAAGGCAGGGCGCAAGCTAGGAATCTTTTCAATATTTGCGGAAAAGGGCTGTTCGTCTCGTTCTACAGTGACCTCTCCTTTGCGAGTTTTGAGAGTATAGGGGACTAATTCATCCTTAAATGAGCCGTCCTCATTTGCCTGCTTCGCGCGAGTTAAACTCCGGATGGCATACTCATCTTGCTGCTCACGCGTGAACTGATAATGCTGAGCTGTCGCTTCGGCAAAATGCCCCATTAATTGACCGGGCTCGTATGCATCCTCAAGGCCATCCCAAAACATGGCATCAAGAAACTGCCCATGGCCCATGCGCATTCCGTGTCGCGCTTTTTGAACCATATATGGGATGTTTGTCATGCTTTCAAAACCGCCTGTAACGGCAACGTTGATTGAGCCTGCCATCAATCCATCATACCCTTGCATGGTCGCCTTCATACCAGAACCACAGAGCTTATTGATTGTAGTAGCTCCAGTAGCTTCGGGGATACCTGCATAAATTGATGCCTGTCTCGCTGGGCCCTGGCGTTGACCGTGAGGAAGGACGCATCCCATTACAACCTCATCAACATCTGCGGATGCTACACCTGCCCGGGATAGCGCCGCCTTCATGGCAGCTGCTCCTAATTCAGGGCCAGTTGCATCTGCCAGCACACCATTAAAGCCTCCCATTGGAGTGCGGGCCATACCGACGATGACTACGGGATCTGCGCTCATCTTACTCTCCTAAACTAAAAATCTAGAGGGACTATAAGCGGCGGACTTAAAGCTCGCCACCTAATGTTTTTGAATAAAAGTATTCGATGGATTTAGAGAGGTCGTCCAACTCTCTAGTTCGACCATCCTTAAAGTAACCCAAACACTCATAAAAACTATGCGCGGCCTCAAATCTAGTGTCCGTCCAAAGGACTAACCTTTTCGCTCCACGATCGGAAGCGTGTTCCTCGGCCAAACTCATTAAACTGCTGCCGAGGCCCGCTCGTCGGAGATTTGGATGGATATACATTTTTGTTACCTCCCACGCTCCACCAACTTCGCCAGCCGGAGCAACGGCAACTGAGCCAATAACGATATCATCAGAGAGGGCACACCAGGCTATGCCGCCCCTTTCCTCATAGTCTGAAGAAATCGTATCCAGCCAAGCCATTTCGCCATATCTGTCAAAGATACAGCCCTCATATTCAGCCCAGCAAAGTTGAATAAGCTGCCCTATCAGATCTCCGTCCTCATCACGAGCAGGTCTTACTACAATGGTGGTATCAGTCATCAGAGCAACACTACTGCCGCAAGCCCTAAAAAGGCGAAAAAGCCGAAAACATCCGTGACGGTAGTTAGCAAAACTGTGGATGCTATGGCTGGATCTACTTTAATGCGCTCCAAGAAAACTGGGATCACTGCTCCGAAAAATCCCGCCGAGATTAAATTCCCGATCATCGCTACAGCTATAACAAGACCCAACACCAGATCAGAAAACCAAATACCGGCCATTATGCCCGCTATAACGGCAAGGACAGCGCCATTAACCGCGGCAACTAGTACTTCCTTTCCAATGAGCCGCACCGCATTACTGCGCGAGAGTTCACGGGTTGAAAGCGCTCTGACCACAACAGTCAGCGTTTGCGTTCCAGCATTACCTCCCATGGAGGCGACGATCGGCATTAACACTGCCAACGCTACAATTTCCTGAATTGTGGCGTCGAAAATTGAGATTACTAGTGAGGCGAGCACTGCCGTTATTAAATTTATTAAGAGCCATGGGAAGCGAGACTTCATGGTCTGAAAGGCTGCTCGGTATAAATCGTCTCCTGAGAGACCACCGAGCCGCATCACATCTTCTTCATGCTCTTCATCAATAACATCAACAATATCGTCAATGGTAACTACACCGATCAAGCAGCCGCGGCTATCAACGACGGGAGCAGATACAAGATCTTGGCGGCGGAAAACGTTAGCGAGAGCCTCCTGGTCCATATCTACTGGCACAGGCGTTAAATCCGTCGACATGATGTCTTGCACGTGAACGCCCCGACGGCTCTTTAGGAGACGCGATAATGGAAGTGCGCCCAAAGGCCGGTGACGCGGATCAACAATAAAAATATCATAAAAGTCATCTGGGACGTCTGGGCTGGAACGCATAAAATCAATCGCATCACCAACTGTCCAAAACGCAGGTATGGCAAGCAGCTCACGCTGCATGAGGCGGCCTGCTGACTCTTCCTCATATTCGAGCCCTCGCCTGATAAGGACACTATCAGCTTCAGGGAGACGAGCGAGAACCTCTTCCCGCTCAACTTCATCAAGATCGGCAATGATCTCGATGGCGTCGTCTGTATCGAGCGCACTGACCGCAGTCGCTAATTCTTCAGGCTCAAGATGCTCCAGAACTGCCTCTCGCAGATCCTCGTCGACTTCAGCGAATGTTTCTGGGTCAACAACATCTTTAACAGTGGCTACAAGCGAATCGCGGCGTTCGGGGTCTAAAGCCTCAAACAGGTCAGCAATGTCAGCTGCCCACATGTCGGAAACGCTGGCACGCAACCAAGCTTCGTCGCCCGCATCGAGACGTTCAACGACTTCTCCGATGAAACCGGAGGTAACACCCTCACGATCAACCGATTCTGAAGAAATTTGCTGTAATGCTGCGCTTTCATCCGCCCCAGTGGCGGGATTTTCTTCGACCGCCATGGCCATCTCCGCTTCGCCAAAGGACTGAAAGCCTAAGTAAATGGTGCGGTCGAGAAGACTCGAACTTCCACGGGATATTATCCCACAGCGACCTCAACGCTGCGCGTCTACCAATTCCGCCACGACCGCTTATGTTCGGTGTAGTAAAAACCTTACCGAAGGTGAGAGCGGATAGCAGATGTGCGATAAGGGATCAAGCAGGCTTCAAATAGATTGGCGCGTTGATGATGAGGTCACAGCCTATCCAGACGCAGTAGAAGCAATGGAGACACGCGTTGCAGGGATCCGTAATAGCTCTGCATCCGAGTTAATATGGCTAACCGAGCACCCACCACTGTACACTGCAGGGTCAAGCGCTGACCCAGCAGAGTTAATAAGCCCAGACCGTTTTCCAGTGTTTCAAACCGGTCGCGGTGGCAAGCACACCTACCACGGCCCTGGACAGCGTATCGCCTACGTCATGATGGATCTGAAGGCACGCAACTCGGACGTACGAAAATATGTCAGAGCTCTCGAAGAGTGGATAATTCTTACTCTGGCACGGTTTGCAGTAAAGGGGGAACGCAGAGAGGGCCGAATCGGTGTCTGGGTAGTTCTTCCAGGAAAACAGGAAGCCAAAATAGCCGCCATCGGCGTTCGAGTGCGCCGATGGGTGACACTGCACGGCCTAAGCATAAACGTTGATCCCGATCTTTCACATTATGGCGGTATAATTCCCTGCGGCATCAGTGACTTTGGCGTCACGTCACTTGCCGCTTTAGGACAGTTTCCAACAATTCCTGAGGTAGATATGGCCCTGAAAGAGACTTTCCCCCAGGCATTTCAAGAGTTTGGGATTGGTGATAGGTGACCACACACGCGGACCATTGAATTAATAAAAACAAACTCAGATTTCTGGGCCAAATGCCTCGCATGGTTCCCCAAAAATTATAATCGCGAACATTTATCTCGCTTATAGACGGCAGACGCCCTACTTACCTACAATGCTGTCTAAACATTGGAGCAGGCAAAATGGTCGATAGAATTTCCGCGGGCGGACTGCAGGTTGCTAAACCTCTTTACGATTTCATTCAAAATGAGGCTCTTCCTGGCTCGGGCGTCGATGCAACTGCTTTCTGGGACTCATTAGGCAAACTCATTCACGACCTAGCTCCTAAGAACCGTGCACTTCTTGCAAAGCGAGAAGAGCTGCAAAAGCATATAGATGATTGGCACAAAGCCCGCAGAGGTCAGCCTCATGACCACAATGCCTACGTAAAATTTCTTGGCGAAATTGGATACCTTGTACCTGAAGGAGCCGACTTCAATATCGACACGCCAGATGTTGATGATGAAATAGCGACGATCGCTGGTCCGCAGCTAGTAGTTCCAGTTATGAATGCTCGCTATGCACTCAATGCAGCTAATGCACGCTGGGGAAGCCTTTACGATGCGTTGTATGGCACTGATGCAATTTCTGAAGATGGCGGTGCTACGCGTGCCGGTGGCTACAACCCAACACGCGGCTCGAAGGTTATAGGTTGGGCCCGGGAATTCTTGGATGCGTCATGCCCACTTTCTAGTGGTAGCCATAAAGACGCAACTGAATATGTAGTAGACGGCAGCACCCTCTCAGTGAAAATGAGTGATGGGTCCACTAGTGGCCTAAAAGACGCGGGCTCCTTTGCCGGCTTCAGAGGCGATGCGGCCAACCCTTCTGCAATCCTCTTACGGAACAACAGTCTTCACGTTGAAATTTCAATCGACCGCAGCCACCCCATTGGCAAAGATGATCAGGCTGGCATTGCCGACGTAGTTTTAGAGTCTGCCATCACGACGATCATGGATCTTGAGGATTCAATCGCGGCGGTGGATGCAGAAGACAAGGCTGACGCCTACCGAAATTGGTTGGGTCTGTTGAGTGGCAACCTGGAAGACTCTTTCGAGAAGGGCGGGTCAATGATGACCCGGAAGCTCAATCCAGATAGAGAATACAAGGGGGCAGACGGACAAACCCTAACTTTGCCTGGCCGATCTTTAATGCTTGTGCGGAATGTTGGCCACTTGATGACGAATCCAGCGGTTCTGGACAGGGACGGGGCAGAAGCACCTGAAGGCCTTCTTGATGCGATGATCACAGGGCTCATTTCTCTTCACGACGGCAAGGGTGCTAACGGCCTGAAGAATAGTCGCAAGGGTTCTCTTTACGTTGTGAAACCTAAAATGCATGGCCCAGAAGAAGTTGCCTTCGCTAATGAAATTTTTGGTCGTGTCGAAGACGCCCTGGGAATGAAGCGTAACACAATCAAGATGGGCATCATGGATGAGGAACGCCGCACATCGGCTAACCTCAAAGAGTGTATCCGCGCAGCCAAAAGTCGAGTTGCATTCATTAACACTGGGTTCCTAGACCGCACAGGCGACGAGATGCATACGTCCATGGAAGCAGGTCCAATGATCCGAAAGGCAGACATGAAGGGAACCAAATGGATCGCTGCCTACGAAAATAGAAACGTTGATATTGGCATTGAAGCTGGGCTTCCTGGCCGCGCTCAAATCGGTAAGGGTATGTGGGCGATGCCTGACCTTATGGCCGATATGCTTGAGCAAAAAATTGGCCACCCAAAATCAGGCGCTAATACGGCTTGGGT
This sequence comes from Rhodospirillales bacterium, assembly GCA_008081395.1. Taxonomy (GTDB): domain Bacteria; phylum Pseudomonadota; class Alphaproteobacteria; order Bin95; family Bin95; genus VMCJ01. The sequence goes on from VMCJ01000105.1 coordinate 13,353, forward strand.
ACCATCACCGACTGCTGCAACTTTGCACGCAACCCACTACCACCAGGTAAACGTGCCGTCTCTGCAAAAAACATTAGCGTCACGCGGACGTGGTAGCCTAGATGATATGCTAACCATACCTGTCGCTGATCGCCCTAATTGGTCAGACGAAGAAATCCGACAAGAACTAGACAATAATGCCCAAGGAATTCTTGGATATGTTGTCCGCTGGGTGGATCAAGGTGTTGGCTGCTCTAAAGTGCCTGACATTAATGACATAGGTTTGATGGAAGACCGCGCCACGTGCCGTATTTCCAGCCAGCACATTGCAAATTGGCTTCACCATGGGGTCTGCACACGCGAGCAGGTTGAGACAACGATGCAGCGAATGGCTGCAGTTGTGGATCGCCAAAACTCCAGTGACCCAGCTTACCAGCCTATGGCACCAAGCTTTGATGGCGTTGCATATAAGGCCGCGTGTGATCTTGTATTCGAGGGAACCTCCCAGCCATCTGGTTATACGGAGCCTGTACTGCACCGTCGCCGCCTCGAGAGAAAATCTCTGGATAATTGATAAATCTTAAAAAGATGCATTGCCCAATAAATCTGCCATCTAGAAATGGTAGTTATTGGGCAAGGTGGATCAGCCGACAGTGAATTGTTTTAGGAATCTCAAGGCTCTGATACGAACAGTTTTGGTCGCAATAATAAGCTACGTTATTGCCTCCCCCGCATTAGCTACGCCAGCTGCCGTTGTCTTCGCACTCCAAGGTACAACTGACCCTAAATTATCAGAATTTGAAGAAATACCGGCAGGGAGCACAATTTATCTACAAGAGAATGCCAAGCTAACTCTTAAACATTATGAAACTTGTAAAAGCTTCACTCTAAGTAAGGGCTCAATAGAGATTTACCAGGATGATTTTTCTATAAAAAATGGCATTGTAACGAACTATTCAAAAAATACCTGTCCCAGGCGCGCGCATCTGAAAAACAAAACCACTTATACGGGCGCAATCAAAACTCGATCGGTAAATATAAAAAATAGAATTAGTAAATTTCCAAAATTCATTTTTCAGAATGAAAATATGGATGCTTTAGAAAAAATGCATCTCTTTGCTTACGATAACGGTAAGACGATTGACTTAAAAAGAAACGGCAGAATTTTCTTTATAAAAGATAAAAATATCACTCCCAAGCATGGGAAAGCATACGTCCTGCGCGCCTATTTGAGTTCTGGAGAAATATTAGAAAATTATTTTTTGTGTGAAGAAGGAACAGACGACTTCATTTTCATTAGCGAACGCAAACAAAAATAGTACGCGTAATTGCCTATTTTGAGCTTTTGGATTCAAGGGCTTTTAACTTAGCTGCTGCCATCATCTTAAAAAGACCACTCGGGTACTGCTGCAAAAACGTACGAAATAGCACTGGATCATTGCTGTCCTTAATGGAATTCCAAACGAGCACCTCATTTGAAGTCGTTGATGGCGGAATTACTGCAGGAGTGGCAACCGCATCAAGAGCAGCGGGCGCC
>VMCJ01000122.1 GCA_008081395.1 Rhodospirillales bacterium
GGTGGAGAAGCTGCAAGACGAACAGCTCGAAAAGTGGTGGCAGCTTGGTTTGATAGCGATCTCAGAGGAGATCATATCGCTTGGAGACCAGATATAGTTGGTCAACGACTAACGGCGTGGATTGGGTCATATGATTTCTTTGCTTCGAGCGCCGGTCCCTCTATCCGATCCGACTTAATGGAACAAATCGCGTCACAAACTTTCTGGTTGAGGAAGCGAATTGGGCAAGTCCCTTCGGGACCTGCAAGATTCTCAGCTCTGGCAGGCCTAGCTGCTGGTGCCGCGGCTGTTGGCGAGAGAGAAAATTTATTTTCGACGATAGACCGCGTGTTTGCCATAGCGAAGGATAATGACATTGGGAGAGATGGATGGATTAGAAATGCCTCTCCAATCAGTCAACTGGATAGCTTAATGCGGTTGTTAGACCTGCGCACGGCCGCCAATGCGGTTGGTAGAGCGCCGCCAGAGGGAATTTCCGAAATTATCACGTTAGTGGCGGGAACATTAGCTGCGATGCGTGCAGGTGACGGTGGACTTTCAGTCTTTAATGGTGGAGAGGGTGACTCCTGGGCAATTGATCTAGCTCTTGCGGCCTCTGGATGGAGGGGGCGTGCTGCTTTGGATCTCCCCGATGCTGGATACTCTCGTGCTCTGGCAGGGCGCTCATTACTTTTACTTGGCGCCCAAAACGGCGCCATAGAATTCGGACATGGGAATGATCGTATTTTTGTGAGCACCGGCTCTATTTCAGATGCACCAGCTCCTCGCTTTCAAAGAGATAATGGCTCCGCCTTTTGTGCACCAATGTTTAAGGGAGCACGACCTCTAGATTTCAACGCAATAGAGCGCGATAGCGAAGAGGGTGCCACGTTATTAACAGCTTCATTTCAACAGTCACGGCCAGAAATAAACTGGAGGCGCCGAATTTTTTTGGCTGCTGATGGTTTTGATCTTCGAGGTGAAGATTTTATGGAAACTAGCTCAAAGCAAGCTGGGATTATTCCTTTTCACTTACATCCAAGTGCCGATGCGATTCAGGTCGATGAAACCTCAGCGCTCATAAGAACTGCATCAGGACATGGTTGGCGCTTGCGTGCTAACCAGCCAATCAATCTCTCACCAGAACCTTATCGAGGTTTACCTGGGGTTCCATCTGCAGCAGTGCGGATAGAATTACCAATATACCCTGGCCGATCTGGGCGGTGGGCGATCAGAAAAGAAACCAACACTTAATTTTCCACTGGTGCTGAGTTTGACTTTATGGAGCCTGATCCGCAAAAACGCGGTTCCTCATTTCATTCTCAAGTAGGAGTCGCTAAGAGCGATGGCCGTTTCTATAAATCTTCCTCCCTCGCCGGATCTTGTGAAAATCACTAGGGCATTGATTTCTGTCTCGGATAAGACTGGATTAGTTGAATTTGGAAAGTTCTTGGCTTCTTCTGGTGTCGAGATTTTATCGACAGGAGGAACACGAAAAGCTCTGGTTGATGCAGGGATACCTGCAATTGAGGTTGCTGAGGTAACTGGCTTCCCTGAAATCCTTGATGGCAGAGTCAAAACACTTCACCCGAAGGTTCACGGAGGACTTCTCGCAGTACGAGGCCTTCAAGATCATAAGGCGGCTCTGGAAAGCCATGATTTGCCAGAAATAGATTTGTTGGTTGTGAATTTATATCCCTTTGAGTCCACTGTTGCAGGCGGGGCTGATGCTGCCACTTGTATAGAAAATATAGATATCGGTGGCCCAGCCATGATCCGGGCGGCGGCTAAAAATCATGGTTACGTAACGGTTTCTACCCATCCTGAACAACTTGCAGAGATAAGGGCAGAAATGGAAGAAAATGAGGGGAGTACATCTCTTAAATTACGCCGGCGTTTGGCAGGAGAAGCTTATTCAAGAACTGCTGCGTATGATTCTCGAATTGCGAACTGGTTTGCTGCAGAGCGAGAGGAGGTTTTGCCTGCTACGTTGCCCGTTTCTGGCACAGAGGGTCAGACGTTGCGTTATGGAGAAAATCCTCACCAACAAGCAGCTTTTTATCAAATGCCCGATGCTCGAGGGTACGTTCGACCAGGCGTCGCAACTGCTGAACAACTCCAAGGCAAAGAACTTTCCTATAACAATCTCAATGATACTGACGCTGCATTTGAGCTTGCTGCTGAATTTGAGCAGCCCGCGGTTGCCATCATAAAACACGCAAATCCATGTGGTGTAGCGACCGCATCTACCTTGTTGGAAGCTTGGAAACAGGCTCTCAGATGTGATCCTGTGAGTGCTTTTGGTGGTGTGATCGCTGTGAACCGTCCACTAGATGCATCCACAGCTGAGGAAATAGGTAAGCTGTTTGTTGAAGTGATTATTGCACCCCAGGTTTCTGAAGATGCTAAATCTGTTCTATCCAGTAAAAAAAATCTGAGACTCCTCCAGACAGGAACAATGCCCGATCCTGCTGCACCCGGATTGGCATTCAAAAATCTTTCAGGAGGGCTTTTAGTACAAACACGGGATAACGGTCGCATCGTTGTTGAAGATTTAAAAGTTGTGACCAAGCGTGCCCCCACCGAGCAGGAGATGAGAGATCTCCTTTTTGCCTTCCGCGTAGGCAAACATGTGAAATCTAATGCGATTGTTTACGTTAAAAATGGTGCGACTGTTGGTGTAGGCGCTGGGCAAATGAGTCGAGTTGACTCAGCTCGTATCGCTGCACGTAAAGCAGCAGATGCAGCAGAGGCTTCGGGCCAGTCTGAAGCACTAACTAAGGGATCTGTGGTTGCTTCTGATGCATTTTTCCCATTTGCCGATGGTCTAATGGCGGCGGTGGAAGCTGGAGCAACGGCCGTGATACAGCCCGGTGGATCAATCCGAGATGATGAGGTGATTGCTGCTGCCGATGAAGCTGGACTCGCAATGGTATTTACAGGGATGCGTCATTTCAGGCACTGAACGAATGAGTTTTTTTGATTGAGTTTGTTCAATGTTTTTGAAGATTTTTAAACCATGCGACAAACTCAGTACTATCCCACTCAGCAAATCCCTCTGCCGAGGCTATAACCTCTCCTGAGGTATTGAATACAAACGTTGTCGGCATTCCGCGTGCCCCAAGTTCGCGGGCGAGTTTCGAGCGTGGATCTAAATCGGCATCGAGGTTTTTCAATCCTAATTTTTCAATGAAAGGGCGAGCTTTTTCTTTGCCACGAGCATCTATTGAAAGCACTAGGACTGTAAAAAGATCCGGTGGAAGTTTTGACTTCAATGAGTCCAAATGTGGCATTTCTCTAACACAGGGCGCACACCATGTGGCCCAGAAATTTAATATAACAATTTTACCGTGGTGGTCTGTTATCTGCGCCTTTTCTCCATTTTCTTTAATGTAAAATTGCTCTGGAACAGGTAGAGGGGGGGAGTGTAATAAGATAGCATCAGGAGTTGGGGGTGGTGCAGCGATGGACGTATGACCATGGATGCTCCATAACGCCGCTACAAGACTAATAATCAGTAACTTCAGGGATTGGCGCATGTCCAGCTCCAGTGATAAGTCAGCGAACGCGATGTGGGGCGGCCGCTTTAAGGGTGGTTCCTCTGATATAATGTCAGAAATCAATGTTTCCATTGGCTTCGACAAACGTCTGGCAGTCCAAGATATTCTAGGTTCTAAAGCGCATGTTACAATGTTGGCTGCTCAGGGTATTGTATCAAATTCCGATGCCGCCAAAATTTGTTCTGGGCTTGAACAGGTATTAGCCGAAATTGAGGCCGGAACCTTTGAATTTAAGACTGATCTTGAAGACATACATATGAATGTGGAATCAAGATTGAGTGAATTGATTGGTCCTGCAGCAGGTCGATTGCATACAGCACGATCTCGCAATGACCAAGTAGCTACAGATTTCCGCCTTTGGCTCAGAGACGAAATTGATGCGGTGGTTCCAGCTATTAAAGATCTTCAATTGGCGTTGATTGAGCAGGCCGATAGGGCAGCGGATTATGTAATGCCTGGATTTACCCATTTGCAAAATGCTCAACCTATAACCTTTGGTCACCATCTGATGGCTTATGTTGAGATGTTTCAAAGGGATCGAGATCGGTTTCGCGATTGCCGTAAACGCCTAAACGAAAGTCCTTTGGGGTCGGCAGCTTTAGCAGGTACGCCTTACCCTATTGATAGGGATCATACAGCAAAAGCTCTCGGTTTTGATCGTCCTACTGCCAACTCTATGGACGCTGTTGCATCAAGGGACTTTGCTCTTGAATTTCTTGGTGCAGCATCAATCCATGCGATGCATCTTTCTCGTTTGGCCGATGAAATTGTGCTTTGGATGAGTGCTCAGTTCAGATTTGTTAAACTCTCGGACGCCTTTACCACTGGCAGTTCAATTATGCCGCAAAAGCGAAACCCTGACGCTGCGGAGTTGGTTAGGGCGAAGATTGGTCGTATCGCTGGAGCGTTCCAGTCCCTCATAATGGTAATGAAGGGGCTACCGCTCACCTATTCAAAGGATATGCAGGAAGATAAAGAGCCAGTATTTCAAGCCGTAGATGCTTTGATGCTTTCAATTGCGGCAACGTCAGGAATGATGCGCGACCTTGTTCCACAAAAAGACAATATGCTTGCTGCTGCGAAGCTGGGCTTTACTACAGCGACAGATCTTGCTGATTGGCTTGTCCAGAAAAAGGGAATACCCTTTAGAGAGGCGCATCACATTGCCGGAGCTCTGGTTTCTGAAGCAGAAAAAAAAGGCTGTGGCTTAGAAGATTTGTCGCTGGAAGAAATGCGCTTAATTTCCTCAGAAATAGATGAAAGTGTTTTTGAGGTTTTAAGCGTTGAAGCATCTGCGGCTGCACGCAAAAGTTTTGGTGGTACGGCTCCTGAGTGTGTGCGAAAAGCGGTTGCTGCCGCCCGCACTGAACTTTTGGCAGAATAGACCTCATGCGTCATCTTTTTATAATCGCGTTAGTTTTGGTTGCAGTTTCCGCTTGTGGAAAAAAGGGAGACTTAAAGCACCCAGAAAATTCAAATTCCACCTACCCCAGAACATACCCAAGCCGGTAGTCCAAACCTATGAATTTTAAAGATCAACTCGCATCCATCGCCCCGGCGTTTTCCTATAATCACGGGCATCTTGAGGCTGGAGGGGTAAACCTTTCAGAAGTAATTGAAGCAGCGAAGGGTCCTGTTTACGTCTATGCGCTTGATTCAGTTTTGGAGAATTTTTTAGGTTTTAAAGAAGCCTTTTCCGGCCAGCCAACGCGGATTTGTTACGCTATGAAAGCGAATGACTGCGTGGCTATTTTAAAACTATTGTCGGATGTGGGTTCAGGAGTCGATGTCGTATCAGGAGGTGAACTCGCTCTTGCGATGTCTGCGGGAATTCCAGCAGATAAGATAGTTTTTTCTGGTGTAGGAAAGTCAGACAGTGAGTTGGCGCAGGCTGTGAATGCAGGCGTTATGCAAATCAACGTCGAGACTGCATATGAACTCGGCCAACTTGCTAAGATTGCAAACTCAATGGGTAAAGAGGCGCCGATTGCTCTACGGGTGAACCCAGATGTTGAAGCCGGAACACTGGACCAGATTTCAACCGGACGAGCTACCGACAAGTTTGGGATAGCTTATCAGGATGCCGCTCGCCTTTATATGGAGGCAGAAAAAACTCCGGGTCTGGCTCCTAAAGGTATTGCCATGCATATTGGATCACAAATTGGTGATACGGATTTTCTGGCAGCGGCTTGTGCAAAACTAAGGTCTTTGTGGGAAAGCTTGGCAACCTCTGGCGTAAAACTTGAGCGCTTCGATGTTGGCGGTGGATTAGGTATCCGATACAAAAATGAAGACCCTCCACTAGTGCAGGCTTATGCCGATACTATAAAAAAAGCCGTATCAGGATTGAATGCCGAAGTTGTTCTGGAGCCTGGACGTCGGATTGTTGGCCCGGCAGGGGTATTGCTCTCTACGGTAATATCTGTGAAGGAGGCCGCTGGTCGTCGTTTTGTCATTCTTGATGCAGCAATGAATGACTTAATTAGGCCTGCCTTGTACAAGGCCTGGCATGAGATTGTTCCACTTACTGATCCTGGGAAAGTACAATGGACGCCAGCTGATGTTGTTGGCCCAGTCTGTGAATCTACCGATAAATTTGCCGATCAGCGTCCGCTGCCTCCACTGCTACCTGGAGACAGGGTGGCCTTTCTGGCAGCAGGCGCCTATGGGGCGGTTATGGGATCAGAATACAACAGTAGACCTAGGGCTGCTGAGGCAGTGGTGCGTGGGGGAAATTGGTCCTTCACTCGTAACCCTCGCTCCTACAATGATATCATTCGGGAGCAGCATGCTCCTTCTTGGCTATAAGGAATTTGGAGAGAGTTATGGAAGATCCTATTTATCCCGAGCGTGTACTTGAAAGTGATACTACTCGAACCTTTGCAAATCGGGTGTCTGTGCGCTCCTACACCGATGAGCCTGTTACTGACGAGCAAGTTGATGCGGTATTGCAGGCAGCATTTCGAGCACCAACTTCCTCTAACATTCAGTCTTACAGCGTTATTGTTGTCCGAGACCAGGAAGCGTTAGACCAACTCGCAGTAGTGACCTCTGGTCAAAAGCACGTTGCAAATGCCCCAGTTTTTCTCGCTTTCTGTGCAGACCTGACCCGTATTGATAAAGCCATGCGGGACAGAGGCGGGAATATGGAGACAAATAATCTTGAAACAGGTTTAGTCTCCTCGATCGATGCAGCTCTTGTTGGAATGTCAGCCTACATAGCTGCTGACTCCCTTGGTATGAAGGGTGTTATGATTGGCGCTGTCCGCAATAATGCCGCTGAAACTGCGAAAATTTTAGGTTTGCCAAAACGAGTCTACTGCGTCTTTGGGATGGTATTAGGTTGGCCAGATAAGACTCCAAAGCAGAAGCCTCGAATGGAGCAGGACGCTGTGGTGCACTATGAGCAATACGGAAAGACTATTGCTGGCGAAAGACTTGATCCAAAAGTAGATGCTTACGACAAGGCTCTGGCGGCTCACTATCGAAGTGTTGGAATGACAACAACAGATGATAGTTGGTCCCATGACGTTGCAAAAAAGTTCATGCCTGAGCCACGTGAAAACTTGCGAGCTGAATTGAAAAATCTTGGTTTTGATTTTCGTTAGATTAGAAAACAATAAGGTTTTTTAGACTAAAAATAGCTCCTCAGTTTATCTGGATAAAATCTACTCTTAGCGTCCAAAAAATCTTGGTTTTTTGGTCATGAAAGCGGGTGTATGGCTAACAGCTCTCTCCTAGGTGCATTTTGGATGTTAGGGGCTGTTGCCAGCTTTGCTTGCATGCAGATAGCTGGCCGTGAATTGTCTGGATCATACGACGCATTCGACATTTTATTAATTCGTAGTGTGATTGGAATTATTCTAATCACACCTATTGCGTTTGTTTTTGGAGGCGTCACAAATTTTACGACAAAGCGTCCGGTTGGTCACTGCATAAGGAATGGGATCCATTTCATTGGTCAATTTGGTTGGTTCTATGGAATTGCATTCCTTCCAATGGCTGATGTGACGGCATTAACTGCGTCAACACCATTATTCGGAGTTGCTCTGGCTATTATCTTCATGGGAGAGCTTTTCTCGTTTCGCCGTATTGCGATTGTCTTGGCAGGTTTTGTTGGGGTTCTGATAGTGGTGCGACCTGGTGTAGTTCCGTTAGAACTGGCAACAGGTGTCACTGTACTTGGAGCATTTTGTTACGCAGTCTCAATTATTATGGTGAAGTCTTTAACTCGAACGGAACCACCGCTGCGCATCGTCTTTTATATGATGTTGCTTCAACTAGTGTTCGCGTGTGTATGCACTAGTCTAAATATTTCCTGGCCTTTGGCGGCAGATTGGCCCTTTGTAATCTTAGTTGGAATAGGCGGATTGACGGCTCATTACTGCATGGCAAGATCTGTTCAGCTGGCTGACGCTAGTGTTGTGATGCCTGTAAATTTTCTGCAATTGCCTTTGATGGCTTTTGCTGGATTTGTTTTATATGGCGAAAATGTGGACCCTTATACCCTGGGTGGAGGGGTGCTCATTCTAGGTGCCACCTATTTGAATATTACCCTCTCAAAACAAAGATAGGTAAGAGTGTCCGGTGGAAGATTGAAATTCTTTGAAAGTGGAAAATAAGAATGAAGAATGAGATTAAACTCCACGGAACTACTCAAGACATCTATCTCATCCTCTTTGCTTTTTAGGGTAAATGATAAAGCGATAGGAAATGCAGAAATGGCCTTAAAAAATGGCTTTAAGGCTATCCAAGCTGATACTTTGGTTTGACATCTATGCATGGGATCGGGTAACAACTCACTCGATCAATAATCTAAACAGATTACTGCAATTCTTTTACAATTTGTTTGTTTTGAGGGCTGGTCCCATGAAAGTCGTTCGTTCGCTTAAGACTCTTAAGAGCCGTCATCGTCAATGCCAAGTGGTACGGCGGCGTGGGCGGATTTATGTAATCAATAAACAGGTCCGGAAATTCAAAGCCCGGCAGGGTTAAAACCTATCATTATTCCTGTTTGGGGGATCCTTTATTACATCCCCCTTACAATCGGTTTTGGATCTCGGTGGTCGGTTTTTATCCTTCCTATGGCGTGATCTATGCAGACAAATTTTTCTATAGCCCAGCTTTCCGATCCTGATATGGCTGCTTCGGAGTCGATTCTGAGGTCGTGTGTCCATTGCGGTTTTTGCACTGCTACATGCCCTACATATCTCCTTCTTGGCGATGAATTAGACAGCCCTAGAGGACGCATATATCAAATAAAAGATATGTTGGAGTCTGGTCTTCCAGCCCCTAAAACGGTCGTTAAGCACATTGATCGATGTCTTTCATGCCTGTCATGTATGACGACATGCCCTTCAGGTGTTCATTATCAGCACTTAGTGGATCATGGCAGGGCATACATTAATAAGACCTTTCGGCGACCATTCTTTGATAGAGCGTTTCGTTCAATCCTTTCATGGATTTTACCTTACCCAGATCGTTTTCGAGCGGCTTTGGTGCTTGCTTGGCTTCTTCGTCCTTTTGGATCATTAGTTCCTGGGCGTGTAGGTGCGATGCTCCGCCTAGTGCCTAAAAGGATTCCGCCGCGTTCACCGATCGAAGGCCCCAAAGTTCACAAAACTGAAGGTGCTGCATTTAAACGTGTGGCTCTGCTGGCGGGCTGTGCTCAACAGGTGCTTAGTCCTTCCATCAATGAATCTACAATTCGTCTACTCAATCGTCATGGGGTAGAGGTCGTTACAGCTAAAGGAGCAGGTTGCTGCGGCGCTCTTGTTCATCACATGGGCCAGGCAGAGGAGGGTCACGAAGCTGCGCGTCGTAATGTTGATGCGTGGACGCGGGAAATCGAGGCTGACGGCTTAGATGCAATTATAATTAACGCCTCGGGTTGTGGCACAAGCGTGAAAGATTATGGTTTTATGCTGCGGAATGACCCAGCTTATGCCAGCAAGGCTGAGCGGGTTTCGGCAATAACTAAAGATATCGTTGAATTTATGTCGGACCTAGGTCTAAAAAACCCTGAGCCCCCTAAGACATTGAAATTGGCTTATCATTCGGCCTGTTCCATGCAACATGGTCAGCAATTAAAAGATGAGCCTAAAGCGCTTCTAGAGGATGCGGGATTTCAGGTTGATACACCAGCAGAGTCTCATATCTGTTGCGGGTCAGCTGGGGTTTATAACATTATGCAACCTCAGTTTGCTGAGCAGTTAAAAGCTAGAAAAGCGGGAAATCTCTCACGTCTCAAACCTGATGCGGTGGTAGCAGGAAATATTGGTTGTATTAGCCAGTTGCAGGGAGCGATTGATGCGCCAGTGCTCCATACTGTTGAGTTGTTGGACTGGGCAACTGGTGGGCCAAAACCAGAAAAACTTGATTATTAATCAGCGAGTTTTCGTATCCCTCCCCATAATGTATGAGGGGATTAAAGCCAGCGCCGCTACTACGGCCGTTAACATAAATGTGTCTTGAAAACCTTGTGTTTGTGCTTGCAGAAATACTGTTTGCCCAAGATAACTAATTGCACCAGCTGATGACTCAATCGCCGATACACCAGACGCCTGCATTATGTTTACAATGTTAGACAAAAGGTCTTGTGCAACTGCATTGTCTGGGGTTTGGCTCATTGTGATGGTTTGCGCATGATCAGCTGTTCGGCTTTCTAAAAATACTACCATTAGATTAACACCAGTCGCACCGCCAAAAGTCCTTGCAAAATTTATCAAACCTGCTCCCTGGCTTACTTGTTCTGGGCCAAGTGAACGCAGAGCCCCAGTATTTAATGATGGAATTATCAATGACAAACCAAACCGGTTCACCAGCGTAAATAAGATAAAGATCCAGTATGGCGTGTTGGTATCTGCCACAGACATCAGAAGGAAGCCAAAGCCAAACCAAAATAAACCGGCCATGATAAGCAGATGCGCTGGAAATCTATCTACAAGTCGGCCTGCAGTTGGGAACATGATTACCATCAATATCCCTGCTGGAATTAGAGCAACTCCTGCTTTTGTGGCAGAAAAGCCCTGGATGTCCTGCATAAAAACAGCAATGGCATAAATTGAGCCAAACATGCCAAAACCAAAAATAATCCCTACCAAAATTGCAGATGCAAATTGAGGGTTTGTAAAAAGGCGGAGGTCTAGCATTGGCCACTTCGCAGTGAGCTGTCTGGCGATGAAAGCTAGCGTTGCTAAAGTGCCAATAAAAAGTTCCAAAATAATTCTATCGGAAGTCCACCCAAATCGTCTGCCGCTTGCGAGGCCATCAAGAACAAAGCCAAGAGCAAGAGCCATTAGGATTAGGCCAGTCCAGTCAAAAGGGCGCGATGTGCCAGATCGACCAGCTGGCATGAAAGCTCCTCCAGCTACCATTGCAGCGAAGGCAAGAGGCAAAGGTATTAAAAAGACAAACCGCCAGCTGAATTCGTCCGTCACAAATCCACCGATGGCAGGTCCAAGTCCCGGGGCCAAAACAACTCCGAGACTAAAAAGCCCCATGGCTGCTCCTCGCCGTTCCGGTGGAAAGACAGTAAAAATAATTGCCATAGTAAAGGGCTGCATTAATCCTGCACAAAATCCTTGGATGACGCGGGCCAGAATTACGGTTGAGTAATCAACTGCGGAAAATGCTAGGAATGAGCCTCCTATAAAAATTACCATTGTTGCCAGAAATACTGTCCTCTGGCCAAAACGCTGTTGTAGCCAAGATGTGAGAAGCATAGCTCCAGTCATCGAAGCGAAATATGCAGTTGAAAGCCATTGAGCTTTGTCTTGCCCGATACCAAAGGCTCCCATTACTGCAGGTACAGCTGTGTTGACGCTGGTAGACGAGAGCACCATCCCGATCATTCCAATCAGTCCAGAGCCTGTCATGAGCCATCGCTCGGTCTCGGTAAATGCAGACCAACCTTGGTTTGCCGTAATAGCCATTAAATTAGATTGAAGGACAGTTGCGTTGTTTGAAGTTACTTTTAATTTCTGACGTCAATTTCTACTTCAACCATCATACCAGGAGAGAGACGCTTTGGTTGTTTAGTGAACGCAATTTTGACTGGGATCCTTTGTGTTACCTTTGTAAAATTCCCACTTGGGTTTGGGGTTGGTAGAAGAGCAAATCTTGAAGTTGCTGCAGTTCCTATCTTCTCCACTTTTCCCATGAAGTTGTCATCTGGATAGGCATCGACGGTAATATGGACAATCTGGCCAACGCTTAGACGGCGAACTTGGGTCTCTTTAATATTGGCTTCTACCCATACATTCTCAGGATTATGGAGCATTAGCACGCGCCGGCCTGGGCCTACGAATTCACCATTTTCTACAAAAACACGATCTATAATTCCAGGGATTGGTGCCCGAATAGAACGCTGGGCAATGAGTGCTTCATGCCGAGCCATTCTGGCCATAAGCTCTGCTTCCTTATGATCAAGAATAGCCAATTCGCTTTCTATGACCGACAACTCCCCTTTGTCAGCTTCTGCCTCTGCTGCTTCGCCACGTGAAGAGGCAATGTCCGCGTCCGCGCGGCGCAGTTCACTTTCTAGTCGTGAAACTTCTGCCTCAGCTCGGTCTAGGCGAGAACGCGAAATAACGCGTCGATTGAAAAGACTTTGAAATCGATCAAACTCTTGTTTTGCAAGCTTTAATTCTGCAGCAAGGGCACTTCGCCGAGCTTGTTGTGCCTGAACTTCTGTTGCTCTTGTTTGTACTCTACTGTTTGTTTGTCGGGTGACCATGTCTGTTCGGGCTGCGTACTCGGCCCTCTCGGCTTGAACGCCAGCGAGGGAGGCTTTCAGAGCGTCTAGCTCTAAGGCTTGGACTTTATTATCCACTTGAGCGAGGAGGGTGCCAGCCTCCACGGTGTCGCCAGACTCTACATTGAGTGCAACTAATAATCCCTCAACACGGCTGCCAACTGTAATGTGATCAGTAGTAATCCTAGCGTCGTACTCATAAACGTGTGTCATTCGGCTCATCACCTCACGACCAGCGAAAATCATTGCGGCTATGGCGACAAGTCCAATCGCAAAATAACGTAGGGTTCTTTTTGGCCGGTGTCGTTTTGTTTTATCTGGGGTTGCCGATAGATTACTTGAGTTAGCATTACCCGTTGAATTCTGAGAACTTGATAACGCATTTGTTTCTGAATTCTTTTCAGCGTCTTGTGCCATCAAGCATCTCCTTTGAGGTGGGGTGTAGAAAGACTTTCAAATCGACTTATCAATTGTGTAGTGAATTCAATCATTGCATTAACCTGCGCTGGGTCGAGGTCACCGAGCACTTCTTGCCGAAGTTCGGCCGCAATAGCATCCACTTCCTGGAATCTAGCCCGTCCGTGTTTGGTAAGGTGTATTAGGTTAGCCCTGCGGTCATCTGGATTTGGGTTGCGATCAACCAGGCCAGCTTCCTCTAATTGGTCGATTTGGCGTACTAGTGTTGCCGCTGAAATTCCCGCCCGAGTTGCAAGATCAAGCTGAGTTATTCCATCAACATTGTCATTTAGATGCATCAGCAAGATCCAACGGGCTTGAGAGAGCCCAAGCGGCCTTAATCTGTTGTCTAGTTCAGTCCGCCAGAGTCTTGCGAGAAGTCCAGTTTGTCTGCCCAAATTTGTTGGAGGATTGCGGGCCATTACATTTACTCTTTTATCACCCTAATTATTAGCTACCTATATGTTAGTATGCTAATAATTAGGGCTCAATTCAAGTCGGTCAACCCTCGCAAGCTTATTACAGCCACTTAGTCGTTAATATGGTCGGATCCTGATGCCGAGAACTTTGTATGGGCTGCTACAATCGAAAGCATTATAGGAAAAAATTATTTCATTTATTCCCCGCCTGAATCCTCTCAAGGATTTTTGGCGCTGCTTCGAATGCGAGGTTCCTAAGCTCATCAGCAGTCTTATTTTGAATCGGGTGTGGCGTCCAAACTATCGCTGGAGCAAAACCCAATGCCTTACCTTGGGCTTCCGCTGCTTGTTGAAACTCCACCGTTGCTGTCGCACAGCCAGGGATTCCACGAACGTCGAGTTGGTGAATGTCATGCAAACTGCACGACGTACACGATCCTCAATCTGCTAAGGCTTCGACGACAATGTCACAGCTCTCAACAATATCTTGGAGAATAGCTTCTGGTGCCGGCTTAGTATGTGTTGGCTTTTTAAATCTTATTGTCTTAACGCCAGCAGCCTGAATCAAGGGCTCTAGAGCGTCCATAAATTCATCAGAGCGCTCTTTTGAGATAGATAAGAGGCCGACAGTTTTTCCCGATAAATTGGGAGGAGGAGGGCGTCTTTCTCTGAGCGAAGAAGCGCTCTCTGCTGTAGGGTCTCGCATAGCATATGTCATAGATTCAATACTCCTCTAATGCTCGGGTTACCGGTCGAACTTCTGCATTGTTACGTCCGCCAGTCCAACCACCAATAATTGCTGACATCAAAGCTCCTGGTCCCCCCGCTCTAACAACCAAAAGTCCGCCTGGATGAAATTTGTCGATCATCCCATTAGAGTCAGAGTACTTTTCTGCCTGAGCAGGCGTAATCCCAAGAGGGTGACCCGCACCTTCTAATATTTCTGACGTAGGACGCTTGAGAGCCTTATAAAGCCCATCTTCTATCTCTGCTCGGCCCCAACCATCTTTTCTGAAGATTTCATAGTGGTTAGGAGAAATGACTAGGATTGCATTGCCCCACCGTGCAAGTCTTGGGTGGTTAACGCTCCATAACTGCATTGCCATAGACTCACAGAGTTCTTCAGCTGTTCTACTTTTCTGGTCAACGAAGCCTGTTACACCATCAGCATGGAATAGAGTGACTGCTGAAGTACCACTGTTAACACCTCTTGCCTGAGCTAGTGGGATCCAATCCTCATCGCCTTCATCCTCTGCAAAGCAAAAAGTATATTTGCCAGGTTGTCCAAGGCACGCTCTGTCAATTTCTTGCGGACGACCACCACCAACATTTCTGATAATCAACTGAAATGCCCGCCCAATAGTGGCATTTGCCCGATTACCCTGGCCAAGAGCATTCCCACCAGAATTCATGCCGATGCGGCGTGAAATGGGGCCATTCACCAAAATCAGGGGGCCGGAGAAAGCTAGGGTGCAAAGAAGTCCATGCATCGCAAACTCAGGCTCAAGTGCTGCTTTTATAGCACCAAGTAGTACAGGGAAGTATTCAGGGCGACAGCCTGCCATTACGGCATTAACAGCAGCCTTCTCGATAGTACAAGGAACAAGATTGGGGGGAATTAATCCTATAACCTCGTCAGCTTTCCGAGTTGTGCCCGCTAACATTCTTGCCACTCTTA
>VMCJ01000135.1 GCA_008081395.1 Rhodospirillales bacterium
TTTAAGACATTCTCTTGAAGATAGGTGTCAAGAGTTTGGCCTGTTACAGCCTCTAATACCTTACCAGCCCAATCTATATTTATTCCATATTCCCAGCGCTCTCCAGGATCAAAACCTAACGGCGGGCAGAGGGCAGGCTTTTTATAAAAATCACTCCTACCTATGCCAGTGGAAAGCATCCATTGGTTCATGCCTGAGTTCCACTGCTCATAAACAAACCCAGCAGTGTGCGTTAGAAGGCGCCTTAAAGTTATCTTGCCGTTAGCTGTCCGCGTAACCGCTTCTCCATCCTCATCAAAATTAACGAGGACTTTCGGATGAGCTAATGCGGGCACAAAAGCTCCACAGTCATCATCCAAGCCAATGACACCCTGCTCCACAAGTTGCATACACCCTGTGCCGGTGATTGCCTTAGTCATTGAATGAAGTTGAAAAATGGCATCAGCACGGATTTCATCATCACGATCAATTCTTGTAGGACCAAACGCGCCTTTGTAAATCACTTCATTTTGATCTACTGCAATTGCGGCGACAGGTGGTACCCGGCCACTTTCGACTGCTTCTGAAAGAATTGTATCAAGCGAATTAGAAACGCTCATAATATTACAGGCTCCGGTGCTTCGCGGCCTAACATCATATCGGCTGCCTTCTCCGCTATCATTAAGGTGGAGGCATTTGTATTTGCAGAAGGCATCGTGGGCATCACTGAAGCATCCACTACACGCAAGCCAGTCAGACCGTGCACTCGAAGTTCGTCATCGACTACTGCTGTGGGATCGGTAGTTGGTCCCATGCGGCACGTACCCATCAGATGAAAAGCTGTAGTTCCAATTCCACGAGCAAAATCAAGAATTTCATCATCTGATTGTATCTGGTTGCCAGGTTTATCTTCGCGGACAACATATTTCCCAAGCTCTGGGGTATGAAGTAAACGGCGAGCGAGTTTGACGCCACCAATTATGCACTGCTGGTCGATTTCATGTTTTAGATAATTTGGCTGCAGTTCTGGTTTTTCAAAAGGATCAGAAGAACGAGCATGGACGTATCCTAAACTTTCGGGACGCTGCTGCCAGGCAGCAACTGTTACGCCAGGAAAGTCATCTAATTTTGACTGGACGCCCTCCTTATAGCTTGCTGGAGTAAATGTCAGCTGCAGATCTCCTGCATCCAGGGCCTCGTTTGACTTCCAAAAGCAGTGAACAAGGGTAGGGGAAAGACCAAGAATTCCCTTCCGTGTAGCTGCATATTTTAATGCCTCATAAACGACATTGAGGCCACGTACTCTTTCGTTAACAGTTTTCACGTTCACTTCGCCAACAAGGCGAGCAGGATAGTGATCACGAAGGTTTTCACCCACACCCTTCAGTGAGTGGCGCACTTCAATCCCTCGCGACTGGAGGAAATTTGGTGCGCCAACGCCAGATAGCTGGAGTAGTTGGGGGGAGTTAACAGTTCCGCCACATAAGACGACTTCTTTTGTTGCTCGGACCTCTCGTACTTCTCCTCCACGACCTCCTTTTGAATATACAACTCCAACAGCTTTATTGTCTTCGAAGAGAATTTTTGTCGTATGGGCGTTTGTCCTAATATCGAGATTGCCAGTCTTTTTTGCCGCTGGGTGCAAAAAACCTCTCGCTGCAGACATTCTTCTGCCATTTAGAATGGCTCGCTGGAAGTAACCAACTCCCTCTTGTGACGCTCCGTTGTAATCAGGGTTTTTTGGGATACCTAGGCCGACTGCACCCTCAATGAAGGCTTCACATAGGGGGTCGCGCCAGTCGATGTCTGTAACCGTTAGTCCGCCATCCCTGCCTCGAAACGTATCCTCGCCGCCACCAATGCGCTTCTCAGTACGACGGAAGTAAGGGAGGATATCTGAATACCCCCAACCCCGATTGCCCATCTGTGCCCAGCCATCAAAATCAGCACGTTGGCCACGATTATATATGTGGCCATTTATTGATGATGAACCACCAAGCGTTTTCCCGCGCGGTGCATGCACTCGACGTCCGTTGGTCCCTTCGCTAGGTTCGCTTTCATACATCCAATTCACGCGGGGATTTACTAAAGTGTACATGAACCCTGCAGGTATATGAATGAATGGATGCAGATCTCTAGGGCCGGCTTCTAGAACACAGACCTTTTGTCCCGCTTCTGCTAGTCTAGCGGAAAGTACAGAGCCAGCTGAACCTGCTCCTACGATCACGTAATCGAAAAGCTCTGACATGTTAGTAACCTCTAAAATTTTACAA
Source organism: Rhodospirillales bacterium (assembly GCA_008081395.1). Taxonomy (GTDB): domain Bacteria; phylum Pseudomonadota; class Alphaproteobacteria; order Bin95; family Bin95; genus VMCJ01. Next base: position 2,253 of record VMCJ01000135.1, read on the forward strand.
TAATTTTTTAAGTAATATTCCCAAAAAGAATAATTAATAAATCGTTATTTAGAACGACGGATTAGTGGAAATTTCATTTAAAGGCTGACGGGAAAAGTAAATTAAATAAAGAAGGTTTTCTTAAATCCTGAATTAATCAAATTTAAGTGTCTTCACCGTAAGCACGTCCGGTAAATTTTCTAAGGTTTTCAGAACTTCCGGTGAACATGCACTATCGAGCTGTATGAGAGCGACAGCAGACCCGTCGCCTTCTGCCCGTCCAAGATGAAAATTAGCTATATTGACACCAGCGTTGCCTAGAGTTGAACCAAGACGGCCTATGAACCCTGGTTTGTCCTCATTACGAACAAACAACATGAAGCCTTTCAGTTCAGCTTCCATCCGCGCATCGTGCATGCGAACTAAACGAGGTGCACCACCGAATATAGCCCCGGATGCACTGCGCTGACGACGGTCAGTCTCAACAGACACAGTAATAGTAGCCTGATAATTTTCTATTTCTTGGTTGGAAACTTCCGTCACCTCAATTCCTCGCTCCCGTGCCATTAAAGGAGCATTCACCATATTAACACTGTCAACTTGAGGTCTTAGCAGCCCTTCCAAAGCAATAGCAGTCAGCGGGCGAGTGTTAAGGGTAGCTACATGACCTCTGTAGGTAAGAGTAACTTTTCTAAGACCGGTTTCAGTCAACTGCCCAGCAAAACTTCCAAGTCGTGCAGCTAAATCCATGTAAGGTTTTAGTTTAGGAGCATCTTCAGCCGAGATCGAAGGCATATTTATTGCGTTTGAAACCGCCCCATTCAAGAGATAATCGGACATCTGCTCTGCTACCTGAATAGCAACATTTTCTTGCGCTTCTTCAGTTGCGGCACCTAGGTGGGGGGTGGCAATAAAATTTGGACAGCCAAAGAGGGGATTATCTTTTGCGGGTTCAACCGTGAAAACATCGAAAGCGGCTCCAGCAACCTGGCCTGATTTAAGCGCTTCAGCCAGGTCCTCTTCAACTACTAGACCACCACGAGCGCAATTCACAATTCTTACGCCGGGTTTGCATTTGGCGAGTGATGTCTTGTTAATCATTCCCCGGGTCTGGTCAGTCATTGGGGTATGGAGGGTTATGAAATCCGAACGTGCAAGAACGGTCTGTAGGTCCCCCTTTTCAACGCCTAGGTCGCGTGCTCTATCCTCTGAAAGGAAGGGATCGAATGCTAACACGCGCATGCGAAGGCCCAAAGCGCGCTCCGCAACAATAGAGCCAATATTTCCACAGCCGATAAGACCTAGAGTCTTTCCGGTGAGCTCTACGCCCATGAAACGGGACTTTTCCCATTTGCCAGCTTGAGTAGATGAATCGGCCGCAGGTATTTGCCGCGCGGTTGCAAACAGCATGGCAATGGCATGTTCCGCGGTTGTAATTGTGTTGCCATGAGGGGTGTTCATCACAACTACACCACGCGAAGTTGCTGCAGAAACGTCTACGTTGTCTACGCCAATACCTGCGCGTCCTATCACCTTGAGGTTGGAAGCAGCAGATAGCATTTCCGCTGTAACTTTTGTGGCAGACCGGATTGCCAGACCATCGTACTTATTAATAATCTTAATTTGCTCATCTGCGGAAAGGCCAGGCTTGAAATCAACCTCAAGTCCGCGTTCCTGAAAAATTTCTATAGCACGTTCAGAGAGTTGGTCGGAGATAAGCACCTTAGCCATTATTCATACTGCCGTTTTAAAGGTTTCAGCTTTTGTGACCTGATAAGACCAGTCGAGCCAAGGGAGTAAGGCGGCCATGTCGCTATCCTCAACTGTTGCTCCTCCCCAAAGCCTTAAGCTTGGAGGCGCGTCTCGATGATTATTTGTATCATAAGCGATATCTTCGGCTTCCAAGCGAGAAGAGAGGGATTTCGAGAATGCTCGCAATTCGCTTTCCGATAAGTTTTTGAGGTCCGGATCAACGTACTTAAGACAGATTGCTGTTGAGGAGCGTGTGTCTTTTGAAACTGCCATGAAGTCTGCCCATTGAGAGACAGCTACCCAGTCTTCTACAGCTTTTAAAGATGCTTGCGAGCGAGTGACACAAGCTTGTCCGCCGCCAATTTTTTTAAACCAACGAAGTCCATCGAGAGCATCTTCGACGCATAACATGGACGGGGTATTTAACGTTTCACCCTTAAACAGACCTTCGTTGAGTTTTCCACCTTTTGTCATCCTAAAAATTTTTGGAAGAGGCCAAGGCGGATCATATGTCTCGAGCCTTTCAACTGCTCGGGGAGACAGAGCAAGCATGCCATGAGCAGCTTCTCCTCCCATAGCCTTTTGCCATGACCAGGTAACAACATCCAGCTTACTCCAAGGTAACTCCATAGCGAAAGCAGCTGATGTTGCATCACATATAGAAAGTCCCTCTCTATCGTCAGGAATCCAGTCGGCGTGAGGAACTCGAACACCTGAGGTTGTTCCATTCCAGCAGAAGACTACGTCTCGGTTCCAGTCAACTAAACTTAGATCAGGAATTTCCCCATATGGAGCCTCCAGAATTCGAAGGTCTTCAAGCTTAAGCTGGGACTTAAGATCGGTTGCCCATGACTTCCCAAAGCTTTCCCAGACAAGACTATCTACGCCACGTTTTCCGAGCAAAGACCAAAGTGCCATTTCTACAGCACCGGTATCGGAGGCAGGCACAATTGCAAGGCGCCAATCTTCAGGCATTTGCAAAATAGATTTTGATTGTTCGATAACCTCAAGCAGCTTGGCTTTGCCAGGAGTTGAGCGATGAGAACGACCGAGTAGAGCGTCGTCGAGAGCTTTTGTAGACCAACCAGGGCGCTTTGGACATGGTCCTGATGAAAAGTAGCGATTTTTCGGACGAATTGCAGGCTTACTGGTCATCATAAAATGCTCCAATCCAGGAATGAGCATCGGCGTACGGCACGCCCCTTTTAGGCACAACAGTGCGGATCGCCGCAGATATCTGATTAGTTAACAAAAAGGACAGATGTTGTGGGCAAAACAACTGACAGCATAAACCCAAGGCAGTCAGGCTTGGGTTCCTCGCGTTTTAAAGTGGATTTAAAAACTGCCTATCAGGTACTCAGTTTTAAATTACGTTATCGAGTTGGAATTGGTTCAGGGCCGCTGTAATCATAGAAGCCTCTTCCTGTTTTTCTTCCAAGCCAACCAGCCTCAACATACTTCACAAGAAGAGGGCATGGGCGGTATTTCGAGTCTGCTAAACCTTCATACAGAACCTGCATAACTGATAGACAGGTGTCGAGACCAATAAAGTCCGCGAGCTCTAACGGTCCCATCGGGTGATTGGCGCCAAGCTTCATTGCTGTATCTATTGCTTCGACGGATCCAACTCCCTCGTAAAGGGTATAAACAGCCTCATTGATCATTGGAAGAAGTATTCTATTGACTATAAATGCTGGGAAATCCTCCGAAGAGACCGCCTGTTTACCAAGGGCTTTCGTAAGATCGCGAACAGCTCCTACTGTTTCATCTTCAGTTGCAATCCCTCTAATTACTTCAACAAGCTGCATCATCGGCACAGGATTCATAAAGTGCATTCCGATGAAACGACCTGGGCGATCTGTTGCCGCGGCGAGACGTGTGATCGGGATTGAGGAAGTGTTGGTGGCTATAATTGCCTCAGAATTAAGGTGTGGAATTAACGCTTGAAAGACGGTTTTTTTAACTGCCTCATCTTCAGTTGCAGCTTCAACAACCATCTGCCGATCTGACATATCAGCCATAGATGTTGAAGTTCGAACTCTTAAAAGCGCTTCGTGTTTTTCAACTTCTTCAAAGAGACCACGGCGGACCTGACGTTCCATATTTTGATCCATCGCTTGCATCGCAGCGTCAAGGCGATCTTCACTAATATCCATGAGCCGAACGTCTAGGCCTGATAATGCGCAAACATGCGCAATGCCAGTGCCCATCTGCCCAGCGCCGATGACACCGATACGCTTAATCATATGGATTGTCCTAAAGAAGTTGGCCGTTAGCTGGCCGACTTGCGTGTTTCAATTTCTGAGGTCAGTTCGGGGACCGATTTAAATAAATCACCAACAAGTCCGTAGTCGGCCACTGAAAATATTGGAGCCTCCTCGTCTTTGTTTATGGCAACTATTACCTTCGAGTCTTTCATTCCAGCTAAATGCTGGATGGCGCCTGATATGCCAACAGCAATGTACAATTCTGGAGCGACAACTTTACCCGTTTGTCCAACTTGATAGTCGTTAGGTACAAAACCAGCGTCTACAGCGGCTCGGCTTGCCCCAACTGCGGCACCAAGCTTATCAGCCAGCTCCTCTAGGATCGCGAAGTTTTCTCCGGACCCCATACCTCGCCCGCCGGAAACAATAATTCCAGCCTGAGTGAGTTCTGGGCGTTCTGACTTTGTGAGTTCGCGGCCATTAAACACAGAAAGACCAGTGTCTCCAGCGGAAGCTACATCTTCTACTGACGCCGAACCTCCTTCACTGGCCGCAGCATCAAAAGCAGTCGCTCTTACAGTAATTAATTTGATAGCATCAGAAGACTTAACTGTTGCCAATGCATTTCCAGCGTAGATGGGGCGGACGAAGGTGTCGGCATCTATGACGTCCGTTATTTCTGAAATTTGTTGGACGTCTAGTAATGCAGATGCGCGCGGCATCACGTTTTTCCCGAAGCTTGTTGCGCCAACCAAGACGTGGGAATAACTAGCCGCTACGTTTTTCACGAGATTAGCTACATTTTCGGCAAGTCCATTTGAGTAGGCAGCATCATCAGCCTTAAGAACTTTTGATACACCAGCTATTTTCGAAGCTGCTTCCGCATGGCTGGAACAATCTGATCCAGTAACTAGCATGTGAACATCACTATCAATTGCTAATGCTGCGGTAACGGCATTCCTTGATTGAGGAACTATGCCGTTTGCATCGGTTTCAGCGAGAACTAGAACACTCATTAGATCACCTTCGCTTCATTCATGAGCTTATCAACAAGTTGTGCAACATCTTCTACTTTGGCACCACCCTCACGCTTTGGGGGCTCAGCCACTGTTAACACCTCAAGACGTGGTGTTTCATCGACGCCAAGATCAGCTGGTGACGTTTCGTCAATGGGCTTTTTCTTTGCTTTCATGATATTTGGCAGTGACGCATATCTAGGTTCGTTCAACCGCAAGTCTGATGTCACAACCGCTGGAAGTGTAACGGTTATGGTTTCTAGCCCACCATCCACTTCGCGCGTCACTTGAGCATTACCGCCATCAACTTTCACTACAGATGCAAATGTGGCCTGAGCCCAGCCAAGAAGAGCAGCTGTCATTTGTCCGGTTTGGTTACTGTCATCATCGATAGCTTGTTTGCCAACTATGATCAGCTGAGGTTGTTCCTTGTCCGCAAGTGCTTTTAAGCATTTCGCTACCGCCAATGGTTCTAAGTTAGCATCGGTTTTTACGAGAATACCGCGGTCTGCACCCATAGCGAGAGCAGTTCTGATAGTCTCTTGTGCCTGTTGAGGCCCAATGGAAACTGCTATGACCTCTTCGGCCACGCCAGCTTCCTTCATGCGAACCGCTTCCTCTATTGAAATCTCATCAAAAGGGTTCATGGACATTTTTACGTTTTGCGTTTCGACACCGCTACCATCCGGTTTCACTCGGATTTTTACGTTGTAGTCGATCACGCGTTTAACGGGCACCAGCACTTTCATTTTGGGGCGGTCGCCTTTCAAGTACTCGGGTAAAAGGGAACAAATCAAACACTAGCGTGTGAGATTCAACTATATGGGAGGATTTAAGAAGACCCTTCGTCTGAGTCAAGTTGTTCAAGGCCAAACTAGTTACGATTATTGACTAGATTGCTCATATGACAGCTCAGGCAGCGAGGTGTATGCACCTTCCTAACCTCTGCGCCGTTTCCTATTCTTTCTTTCCTCCATAATAATTTAATGGTTAAAGATCTGCCGCACATTACATAGGTGGTGAAATCATCTTATGTTTTTCAAACAGTCGACTGTTCTCAGGAGAGATGAATGACGGCGGCAGCAGTTGATATTGTGAGGACTGTTGAGGAATTGCGGAGTAGGGTTGCTTCTTGGCGGTCAGAAGCTTTGAGCGTGGGACTGATCCCTACCATGGGTGCGCTTCACGCCGGGCATTTGAGCCTCGTAGAAGCAGCGCTTAAAAAATATGACAGGGTAATAGCTACTCTGTTTGTGAATCCACGTCAGTTTGATCGTCCCGAAGACCTAGCGAAGTATCCCAGGACAGAGGACGACGACGCGACTAAGTTAGCGTCAGCTAATGCACATTTGCTGTATGCACCAAACGTCGATGAGATATATCCGTCTGGATATTCTACAAATATCTCAGTCTCAGGTGTTAGTTCAGGATTGTGTGGTGGCGATAGACCAGGCCATTTTGATGGCGTGGCAACTGTATGCACAAAGTTATTTCTACAATCCGGAGCAGATGGTGCTTTTTTTGGAGAAAAAGATTTTCAACAATTACGCGTGGTTCAACAATTTGTCAGAGATTTAAATATCCCAATACTAATTCATCCATGCCCGACAGTGCGCGAAGATGATGGACTTGCCTTATCGTCAAGAAATAAACACCTCTCCGATGAAATGCGCACTCGCGCACCCGTGTTGCACCAGCGCTTGAGAGCAGCGGCAGAACAGCTACTGAATGGTGTCCCAGTAGATATTGTTATGAAAGAATCCAAAGATTTTATTTTAAAATCGGGTTTCGATCGTGTGGACTATTTTGAGCTCCGAGATGCTGAAAATCTGGAACTGCTGAAACAAAATTCCTTGAATTCAAGACTTTTTGTAGCGGCTTGGTTGGGCAAAGTTAGACTCATAGATAATATAGCCGTTATACCTTCTCAGCTCAGCTGCTAAGAAAATTTTAGAGGACTCAGTAAAGTCATGATCACTGCTTTGGACAAAGATAGAATTCGGTTGCGCGATCAAGCTCGTGAGTTAGCGCAAGGACCTATAAGGGCTCGGGCTGCTGAAGTTGATAGAACTGAGCAATACCCTTGGGATCATGTTGATGCGATGAAAGATGCAGGGTTCCTTGGTATGACCATCCCTAAGGCTTATGGAGGGCAAAGCAAGGACTGGCTTGATGCTGTTCTCGTAATCGAGGAGATGGCTAAGACTTGCTCAATTGCAGGGCGCATTGCGGTTGAAACTAACATGGGTGCGGTTTCAGCGATAATGGCTTATGGCTCTGAAGAACAACGTAAACTTGCGGCTGATATGGTGTTGTCTGGAGACAAGCCTGCGATCTGTATTACTGAGCCAGACGCGGGATCAGACGCCAGCGGTATGACCACGCGAGCAGATAAGCGAGGCAACCGGTATGTTTTGAATGGAAAGAAGCATTGGATTACTGGGGGCGGGGTGTCGAGGCTTCATTTAATATTTGCAAAGATATTTGATGAGCAGGGAAATTTTGAGGGTGTAGGAGGGTTTCTAGCTATCAGGGATGAAACCCAAGGGCTTGAGATTGTAAAGCGTGAGCCAACAATGGGACTTCGCGGAATTCCTGAAGCAGAGGTAGCGTTTAATGATATGGAGCTCCCTCCTTCAGCACTCATAATGCCCCCCAGAGGCCTCAAGAAAGGCTTTGCGGATCTTATGACCGCGTACAATAGTCAACGTGTTGGTGCGGGCACAGTTGCACTCGGTATCATGGAAGGTGCCTATGAACTTGCGCTCGATTGGACGGAAGAGCGGGAGCAATTTGGGCGCCCGATAAACGAATTTCAGGGTGTGCAATGGCGTCTAGCAGATATGTCAATTCGTATCGCAGCAGCACAAGCATTGATTTATAAAGCGGCAGAAAGTGGTAAGGACGGCTTCCCTGATAAAATTATGGCTGCACAAGCCAAAATTTATACCTCGGAAAATGCCATTCAAGTTGTTAATGAAGCTTTACAGCTGTTTGGAGCTCGGGGGTATTCGAGAAACTTACCTCTAGAGAGAATGGCGCGCGATGTTCGCATGTTTACAATTGGAGGAGGTACAGCAGAAGTGCTACGAAACGTGGTTGCTTCGGGCTTGTTAGGTAAAAAACTACCTCAAACGCGAGATGGTTACATGCCAAAAATGGAGGCAGCAGAGTGATTTAGTAAATTATCTTTGCGCTAAACCTGCGTTTGATCTCGTAATATTCCTAGTAATATGGGTGTTTTAATTTCTCTCACTTTTTGGCGTCGCGCTCTAACTGCTCCCAGTCAAACATTGCAGGCTCTTTGGATGCGAAACGCTTGATGGCGTCTTTGTGAAATTCGGTTGGGTAAAGCTGGGCTTGCCCGAAAGCTTCAAATTCTAACATTGTGCGATGATCGCTTTCGAAGCTTTTTTGCAACAGCACCTTTGCCGTTGCTATTGCAGTTGTTGAAGCCTTGCAAAAACGTCGAGCAAAGTCTGAGGCTTTTGTAACTAAGTCGTCATCGTTTTCTACAACGGTATGAACCAAACCAAGGCTTTTAGCTTCATCGGGTTTCACACGCCGTCCCGTGAAAATTATGTCTTTTGCTTTCTGCATGCCGATAGCGCGAGGCAATGTATAGAGCAGGCCCCAGTCTGGAATGAGGCCAATACGAGCAAAGGAACATGTAAAGCGTGTTGAGGGACCGGCAAAGATGAAGTCTGCCATAAGTGCTAAGCCAAAACCGGCTCCCGCTGCATGTCCGTTTACGGCCGCTATAACAGGAAGTTCAAGGTGGAGAAGCTCAAAAAGCCGAGTTTGCGATCGACGCATGCGGGCTCTACCAGCAACGACATCATTGCGTTTTGGGTCATTCATGGCTTTTACGTCGCCACCTGCACAAAATGAATTACCAGCTCCAGTTATTACTAACGCTTTTACTTCTGTCCCTGCTTTGGCCTTGAGGTCCTGAATAATCCAATCAAGGTCCGCGCGCATTTCTTCGGATAGGGCATTGCGCGCCTCTGGGCGGTTAAGAGTGATGACCGCCAAACCATCGTTTATCGAATATAAAGCGTGCTGAAGTTGCATTATGCATCCCTTAGGTAAAATCTGGCGCTGGTAGGACTTGCTATAGGTTGTTTTTAAACTCTTTCTGAGAGCCAAATGGCGAGTTTTGAGCCACGTTTGATAAAAAAGCTCATTACTTCAAAACCTGGAGCTTGTTCAGCGTCATGTTCGAGACCGATATCTCGGTGTTCAAGCTCTTCCTCACGAAATTCAGCGATAGATTGTTTTAGCTGATTTTCACTTTCAGGAAGTCTTTCGAGCTGACTCTGGTAATGCTCGTCGATAGCCTCTTCCACAGCAACTGTGCATGCCATTGCTGCCTTTGGCCCCATTAGTGCCGTGGCCGCCCCTAGGGCAAAGCCAGCAGCGTGCCATATTGGTAAGAGAGCTGTTGGCCTAATCCCTCGATCGCTTATGGCATCTGAGAAGAAATTAAGGTGCTTCTCCTCTTGTTCGGCCATATGTTGAATTGTGGAAGCATACTTAGACTTTCCCAGAACAGCGAGCTGTCCTGCATAAATCCGTTTTGCCCCAAACTCTCCCGCATGATCCACGCGAATTATCCGTTCAATTTCTTCTTTTTCTGAAGGATCACCTGCTAGGCGCTGTTTCGGTTTTTCAGTCATTTTGAAAAAATCCGTTTTACATCTCTTAAGACCACATAGAGCGCGCTTGTTCCGGTGACCAGAGCAATTAAACCATTCCATCCAGCCATGGAGATTCCTAGGAATGACCAGGCTATTTCATCACAGCGTACTACAGGCCGGGTAAGTAGCTGTTTTCGAATATCTTCGATATTGCCTGTTCCAAATCCTTGAAACCCAGACCCACATTCTGCCGTTCCAGCCCACCAATGCTGCTCTACACCTACATGAAAAGCAGCAAAACCGGCCCCTGTTAATGCTGCGGTGGCAGCGATTGCGAGCAGAAGAAGACTTATGGCAATCCGGCTTTTGCCTTCTGCCAATAAAGAAAGAAATGAGAAAAGTACCACAATACCCCAAGCTTTTCTTTGGTCTATGCACAAAGCGCAAGGCGCTAGGTTTCCAAGGTGTTGGAACGCCAGAGCTGCAGCAAGTGTAGCAAGCCCAATACCAGCCATTAGGGCAGCCGCATTTAATCTGTTGATCGACGCGAAGAATTTCATCTTATCAAGATATTATCTGATCTGAGCTCAACGCGAGCGTGGTGTAAGATTAATTCCGCGTTCGCTGTTTTGATTCATTTCTCCAGCTAGAGCACTCCAACTGTCACGGATTCTGATGAGTGCTTGTCGCTCTTTCTTGGTGTCAATTTTTGCTTTTACTGACATACCTGCTCGCAGCGAACTCAAGCCTGGACCGGGTTTTAGCCGAAGCTTAACTGGCAAACGCTGAACTACCTTTACCCAATTTCCAGTCGCATTTTGCGGTGGGAGTATTGCAAATTCTGCTCCAGTCGCGGGACTAATGCTTTCAACTTCCGCATTAATCGAAACGTCGGGATAAGCATCTGGTGAAATCACCGCAGTTTGGCCAACTTCGATGTTTGTAAGCTCTGTTTCCTTTAAGTTAGCGATGACCCAAGGAGTTTGATCAACAATTAAACTAAAAGCTGCATCGCCGGCATCTAAATGCTCGCCAACTTGTAGATGCATATTCGAGATAATTCCCGATGTGGGAGCAATTACCACAGTCCGCTTTAGATCTAGCTTCTTAGCTTCAAGCTCGGCCATTCTGCTGAGGTAGAGAGCACGCTGTTCCAGAGGGCGTTCCGGAACTCCGGAAAGTGCAGCTTTTACCCGCTCAACCTTGGCTCTAACAGTTCTTAGACGGTCTTTTGCAACTGATAATTGGAGTTCAGATTCGTCTGCGCGAGAGCGAGTGGTCACCCCACGGGTAAGAAGGCTGCGCTGGCGCTCTACATCTTTGGTGTAATAAGCAATACGGCTCTGCCACTCGCCTTCTTCCGTTACAGCTTCTTGTAACTCAGCTTGCAGGCTCGCAATGGCAGCGCCAACTTTTGCGAGTTCAGCCTCTGCATGGGCTACGGCAATTTTGAAAGGCTCTGGGTCAACTCTAAAGAGGATATCTCCAGCTTCAACTCTATCGTGATCTCTAACGAGTACGTCTATCACTCGGCCATCTAGGTCGGTAGAAATTTGCACGATATCAGACTTCACATAGGCATTTTCAGTGCTGACATATCGTCCGCCCGTAAGATAAAAATACCCTGCAGTAGCGATGGCCACAGCTGGTAGACAGATCAGCAATACAAAGCGAATTAGGCCACGTGAGAGTCTGCGGAAAGCCATAAATTTTACTCCGCCGCGGTACTTTGCGCGGCTGTTTCGGGCATTGTTGGACGTGATTGGACAACTTCAGAGAGTCGACCCTTAACCATGGTCATGAGATCCATAAGAGTTTCACGTTGATCATCACTGAGGTCTCTTGTTGCCTCTAAAACGATTTTGTCAGCTACGGCTCGTATTTTTGCTTGGGCCGTTGCTGCGCTAGGAGTTGGAAATACGCGCTTAACACGCCGGTCAACGGGATCGGGCTCTCTGCGTACAAGTCCATTTTCCTCTAATCGATCGAGAAGTCGGCCTGCCGTTGCTCTCTCAACCTCCATCATTTCGGCTAACTCTGTTTGGGAGCAACCTGGTCTTCGGGCTAATCGAGCGAGAACCATCCACTGAGCGCGTGTAACGCCAAGGGCACTTACCTGGCGATCAAACTCAGTTCGCATCAATCGTGATATGTCCGCGGCCAGAAAACCAACGTGACGGTCGTCTTTCAATGAACTAACACCTAGTGGAGGGCATGATCAAAACAAGATATATTGCCGAATAAAACTGTTGGCAAGACTATTGTTGCATACGTTACGAATTTTTTATTGCATCTTTGAAATACGCCATAGTCACAAGGATACAAACGCCAGTCATGGCTATAAAACCAACCTGATATGATCCTGTGATTACAACAATTGCTGATAGCGTTTGTGGAAAAATAGTAGACCCAAAAAAAGTCAGCGCCAAAACGCCAGAGGTCGCAAGTCCTACTTGGCCAGGAGGTGCGCGCTTAGCTGTTTCATAAAGCATTACTCCATTCCAAGCTAAAACACTTAGGCCAAGAACTAAGCCAAGAGTACCAAGCAAGAACACACCCCATCCAGCATTTGCACTCAATAAAACAATAAGTGCACAAGCCATCAGTATAGGAAGAACTGTTAATAATCGAGCAGTTGGGGTGGTGTCAGCTAGCCAGCCCCATGCAATACGACCGAAGATTGCTGCTACTCCTGCAACCGCCATAGGCAGAGCAGCGAGCTGTTTTGAAAGGCCAACACTGTCTTCTAAGTAAACAACGAAAAAACGTGTCACAGCGACTTGGACACCAGCGAAATCTAGGCTAGCAAGAGCT